>JAUVAM010000061.1 GCA_030591745.1 Deltaproteobacteria bacterium | reverse complement strand
CATCTCGTCGCCGATGTCCCGGCCCGTCCGGTATCGGGTTTCCGGCGTTGTGATGCCCTGGCTCCGCAGTCCGGGCCAAGGCAGGCTGCCCAGCCTGGCGCAGAGATCATGGGCTGGGATGTAACGGCTGCCGAAGGCGTGCAAACGGGTGTTTTCGTGATGACCGTCGAGTTGCACCCGCCAGCCCTCGGGGGTCTTTTTTACCTCGCGGATGCCCAGGTAAGTCTTGGGCCCCGATTCGATCATTTCCTGCTTGCCCAAAATCCAGCCAAGCAGCTTGGGCCCCTCGATGACCCGCAGGTGAACTTGCAGATCGGCTTCCTTGAGGGTGAGCCGATAGCGGCCCGCCGGCAGGGCTTGGATTTCCAAGGCCCCTTCGGTCAGGCGCAGATGGTCGCGCATGTCTCGTGAAGGCCTGTTTCCCAAGGTGCGCAGCAAGCTGAAGGATTCGGTTTTGCCATTCGGCCTGGCCCAGGGACAGGGCAGGATGAGCTTTTCGCCGGCGATAAGGTGCAGGCTGGAGGGCAGGCCCGGCTTGTCCGAGGGCAAATTCCAGCCGGCCTCGGATCCGCTGGGGCCTTCGGCTTTGATCGACTCGATTCCCTCCAGGGTGCCCAGCATGACCTGGCCGGAATCGTCGCTTTTCAGACTGAAATGCATCTCCAGCCGGGTGCTCTTGTGTACGACTTGCAGATTGATCGGTTGATGGGATCGAGCCTCGCCGGTTTTGCCCAAAATTTCCAGGCACCAACCCGCAGCGTTGTTCGTCAGGTGGATGTCCTCGATGTGGTCGCTTCCGTCGATTCCATTGAGGTGAAAGGTCGAGCGAGCCGAGAGCGTTTTGTCCCGACCGGCTGTGATGTTGCGGACCTTGGCATTGAGCGTGGCCTCGATGCTGCGTAGTTCCGTCGGTACACGGAAAGAATGAAGCGTCTCTGCGTCATGATGGAGTTTGAGGTCTTTGACTTCTTGTTGGACCGTGTGCCCCTGCCCGTCGGTGCTGGTGATCTGCAGCTTCACCTCTTCAAGCAGATCGAGGGGCACGGGAATGCCAGCCACGCAGAGCATGGGCCGGATCAGCAACTCGGCTTGTTGCCGGGTCAGCAGGCTTTCCCGATCCAGGTAGAAGCCGGCATGCAGGCTGTAGCGTTCCTCTTGATGGGTGAAGCGTGCCATTTGACTCAGCTCGTCGTGGCGCAAGAGCACATCGCGGGTGCTTTGGCTTTCGGCGAAGGGCAGTCGGATGAATCCGTCGTCGCCGGCCTTGTGCTCGCGTCCCTCCATCCACATGGAGGCACCGGGCAGGTGTTTGCCGTTCTCATCCAGGACGGCCATGACATGTCCGGCCGCGCCCACTCGCTCCAGCATGCGAAGTTGACCCTTGCGGACAAGCGCCCGGCTGGAGCGACCGTTGCCGATGAATTCGATGACGAAAACCCCGGGGCGTTTGAGCGAGGGGAATTTGAATCGCCGCCGCATTCTTCGCACAGGCGCTTCTTCGTAGCGGTGGGTTTGTTCTTCGGTGGCCAGCAAGCCGTCCAGGTCCATGCCGGTGTCGGCTTCTCGGCCGTTGGCCAGAAAGTAGTTCAGGGAGTGAATTTCGAAGACCTTGACCAGCAGGGTCTCCACGTTTTTTACATCCAAATCCAGGGTCACTTCCTGGTCGGCCGAGAAAAAGCGGGGGTTTGTCGGCGCGAAATCCAAGGACACCCGCTCATTGAGTAGTTTGATGACGGCGGGGTCGTTGAGTTTGGTTACCCAGCGCTGGGCGTCGGGACGGCCCGCCAGGAGTTTGGCTTCCGCCATGATGCGCAAGAGGCGATTTTCTTCCACGACTTGCTCGAAGCCATCGAAGTCGTCGGCCGTGCAGAGAAAGTGCCCCAGGAAGTGCTCGATGAGCTCCCAGTCGTCTCTCACGGGGCCTAAGGCCAGGTCGGGCCGGAAATTTTGGTTCAGCTTGGCCAGGTGGTGGCGATGATTTTTACGGTCAAGGTGATGTGAGGGCACATAGGCTGCATTTCTCGGTAGATCCAAGTAGGCTTCGAAACGATCCCGGTCGGCCTGGCCCATGCGCCGATCCAGGTCCAGTCGATGATAGGCCACACAGAGTTTCAGGCCGTTGAATGTAGGGGCCAAGCCTTCGACGATAGGGTCCAGTCTCTTGAGGTAGGCCAGCCGGACTTCGTCGTCCGTATCCACGTCCTCGTCTTCCTCGGGCAGGACCGCACGCAGTTCGGCTCGCACGAAGGCATCGTTTTTCGAGAGCTTGGGCATTTGTTTTTTGAGCGCCGTGAGTTGCTCGGGCAACAAATTGCGATGGATGTTCAAGGAGCCGAATTTCCCGGAGTGCTTGTCGGTCAGTTCATCGAGGATGCGCTCGACCAGCCTGGGGTGGTCGGGGCGCTTGAGTCTGCGCAGAAGATCCCTGAGTTGCTCTGTGGGCAGGTCTCGCTCGAGCAAGTTCTCCAAGGCCCGGTTTTGGACCGCGCTCAGGTCGCTCTCTCGCTGCAGGGCCTCTTTCAGGAATGCTTCCTCTGTGATGGCGGATGGGTCCAGGTCGCTGGATAGTTTGGCCGTCGCCTCCTGGGTTTCTGGCTGGTGGTCGTGCTCAAGGTAGAGTTCTTCCGAGAGCCGCTTGGCGTATTCAGGTTTTCGATCCTCAAGCTTCAGCAAGAATTGCCTGCGCTCGACCATTTCGGTCAAGTGGCTGTCGCCCTCGCGATCGATCCAGGCCGCCAGGCGTTGGTCCACCTTGTCCAACTCGCCCCGCTGCTGCATGAGCAGGCAGGTGTAATAATCGTGTTCTTCGGTGCCGGGTACCAGGCGTTCGAGGGCCTGCTGTCTGTCTTCGGCCAGGGCAAAGATTTCCTTGAATTCGTTCATGGCTAAGCCTCGCTTGAATCGAAGTTGGATGAACCGAGCTTAGTCGAGCAAGGGGGGCTATGGCAACGCCCCACAAGGACATCTTGTCAAGGGGTGTTTTCCTTCGTACTCTTCTGAGTCGGACCCTGGAGGGCTTGGGGAAGGATAGAAAATGTTACGTCTGTCAGAATTACGTAGTCTGATCATGAAAGCCAAGCAAGCCTATTACTATGGCGGCGAAGCGATCATGACGGATACTGAATACGACGCATTGGAAGACGAGCTTCGAATGCTCGACCCCGACGATTCTGTCTTGGCCATTGTTGGCGCGCCGATTCCACCGGACAATATCCTGGCCAAGGCCCCCCATCGCATTTCCATGGGAAGCCAGGGGAAGGTGAATTCAGAAGAACAGTTTCTTTCCTGGCACGAAAAGCACGTTCAGGATTTTCAGATCCATGCAAGCCTGAAGGGTGATGGTGCCAGCGCGGCAGCCTACTATGAAGAAGGAAATCTGGTTCAGGTGATCTCCCGTGGAGATGGGAAGGTTGGAGAAGATGTCACCGCCAACGCGCTCAAATTCAAAGGACTGCCTGCCTGTGTGGCTGGACAGGGGGGGGCATTTAACGGCGCCATTCGTTTGGAGGTGATCCTTACGGTGGAGGATTGGGGCAAGGTGGATGAGGAGCGCTCGACCAACCCAAGAAATTTGGGCACGGGGATCATGGGGCGGAAAAACGGTCAGCAATCTGAATTGTTGACCGTTTATGCCTTTGATATCGACGAAAGCATCGACGGAAAGCCGGTTGCTTTCGAAACGGAGCTTTCAAAGTCACAACGACTGGAAGAGCTCGGCTTCAACCTCATCCCATACCAGATGTGTAAAACCACCAAAGAGGTCCTTGCGTACTTTGACCGAATCGCCAAGAAGCGAGATTCCTTGCCCATTTGGATCGATGGGATTGTCTTAAAGATCAACAACATTCAGGCTCAGCAGGACCTGGGCGTCACTTCGGGCCGACCCAAGGGACAAATCGCCTGGAAGTTTGATTCCGAAGGGGCGGAGACGGTTTTGCTCTCTGTCTCGATTTCTGGCGGCCACACGGGGGCATTGATTCCCAACGCCCGCTTCGAAGCGGTCAAAATTGGCGGCACCACGGTCCAGAACGCTTCCTTGGCCAATTGGGACGAGATCGAGCGACTGGATCTGGCCGTGGGAGATCGCATTTGGGTGATCAAGGCAAACGACATCATCCCCAAGGTCATTCGAGTCACCCAAAAAGGCTCGTCCCGCCAGGCGATCCAAGCCCCCAAAAAATGTCCTTTCTGTGGTGGCCAGGTAAGTCGTCGACTGAATACCGGGGGTGAAGAAGGCGTCGTTCTCGAATGCCAAAACCAAGCCTGTTCCGAGAAGTCCTCGGGCAAAATCAAACAATGGATCAAGAGCCTGGATATCGAGGGGATAGGCGATTCCGTTCGTGAAGCCATGGTTGAGCACTTGGCTCTCGAAGACGTGGCGGGCTTGTATGTCCTGCGTGAAGACCCCGAGCGACTGGCTGCGATGATCATCAATACCGAAAGGGACATCCGGCTGGGCGAAAAACGGGCCACCACGATCTTGGAAAGCATCGATGCCAGTCGCGACCTGACACTGATACAGTTCTTGGGATCTTTGGGCGTGGAGCGGCTGGGGAAACGAAGGGTGGAATTGATCGCCAAAGCAGCCGACGGCCAACTCAATACGCTGAAGGCCTGGCGGTCGGGCGCTTTGAGGGACCCGGACTTGGCTCAGCAGGCAGGCGTGCCCAGCATTGGGGATGCGATACAAGATGGTATCGATGCCATGTCCGATTTGATCGATGGATTGCTTGGCCATGGAGTCAAGGTCAGTGAACTCGAAGATAACGAGAAATCAAAGGACTCTGACAAGAAACTGAAAAGTGTTTGTATCACGGGCAAGCTTCCATCAGGGAAGAAGAAGTCAGAATACAAAGCCTTGCTTCAGGCCGCCGGCTATCAACTGGTGGACCGGGTCTCTAAGGACCTGGATTTCCTGGTCCTGGCGGATCCCAGCTCACAAAGTAGCAAAGCGAAAAAGGCCAGGAGCTACGGTGTTGAATTGATCTCAGAAGAAGATCTTATGGAACTGGTTTGATGGCTTGCTCAGTTTTTTTGTTTTCCAATAGTATTCTCGCGCAAGAATATTCTTGACAAAGAATACTCTGCTCGGCAGTGTGGCCATGTTTGGGACCTCATGCTTGGAGGTGTGGTTTTGGTTCTGCCGAAGAGAAACATGGATGTCAGTGAAAAAGAGACCGTCCTTCTGGGCTTGTTGGCCGAGGAGGCAAGCCACGCCTATGGCCTTGAAGAAAAGATTCGTGCCCGGCAGATGGAGCATTGGACCGCGATCGGGTTTTCTTCCATCTACCGGGTTTTGTCCGGCCTGGAAGAACGGAATCTAATTGAGAGTCGCAACGAACAGGGTGGGCAGGGGGCCAGTCGCAAGGTCTATGAGCTGACCCAGCCTGGTTGGCGGGCCTTGGCCCGTGGCACCTTGAGTTGTCTTGGCTCCATGGAGCCCATGCGGACGCCGTTTTCGGCGGGTTTGGCCAATTTGACCCGGGCACCCTACGAGGCGGTGCGTCAGATTTTTGGCGATCGTCAAACCATGGGGGATGAGGTCATTCAGAAGTTGAATCACCTGGAGGCCGAGCACGCACCAGCGCTCAAATCGATTGAACTCTCGGATATGGGGCGGCGGCGATACGCGCTGACGCTGTTTTTGATCTTTGAACACGCCCGGCAACACATCGCAGCCGAGCGGAAGTTTTTGGCCATGGCGCTCGCTAAAATGAGTGAAGCGGGCGCGGAACTTTTCTCTCCAGCCGACTTGGTCGATACGGAATCGCAGGACACAAGTAAGGAAACGACGTCATGAACGCCAAACTGAAATTTGTATCTCATCGCTTGTTGGGTTTGCTGCTGGTCGCTTTTTTTGCCTTGGGCGCTTGGGCCTGTGGAAAGAGCCTGGGGGCCGAGGGCGAAGAGGGCGAGCAGAAAAAAACGGTGCGCGTGACCCGCATCGGTCGCATGGACATCGAGCACGTCTTGCGTTAAGTGGCCGATTTAAAGCCCTACAGCGAAGTAAAGATCTTCTCGCCTGTGCCCGATCGCATCCTGCACTTTCCCTGGGATGACGGGGATGAGATTCGGCGCGGACAGCGGGTGGCCTTGATTCGCAAGGAAGGTCTGGACAAGGGGCTGGAGCAGATCGTTGCCCAAATGGAGTCTTTGGATGTGCAGATCAAAAACGCTGAGTCGGAGTTGGAGCGCTCTCGGGGGCTTTTGGCCGCCGGCGTGATCACCAAACAGGTTTTCGATCAGATCCAGACTTCTTATTTGTCGGCGATTGCTCAACGCAAGGCCTTAGAGGCCGGCAAGGGCCAGATGGCTGTGACCGCCTCCAATGCCGTCATCACGGCCCCCATCGGCGGGGTCGTCGCCAACAAGATGCTGGAAAAAGGCGACATGGCCGTGCCCGGCCTGCCGCTTTGCAGGATCCTGAGCATCGACAAACTCAAGGTCATGTTGGATCTGGTGGAATCGGACGTGCCCAAGGTGCATCTGGGGCAAAAGGTCTACATCAAGCTGGACGCCTACCCGGGCAAAAACTTCGAGGGTGATCTGACCCGCATCATGCCTTACATGAACGCGGCCACGCGCACCAACACGGTGGAAGTGGTGCTGGAAAACCCGCAGGACGAAAAGGGG
Source organism: Deltaproteobacteria bacterium (assembly GCA_030591745.1). Next base: position 3,614 of record JAUVAM010000061.1, on the reverse strand, counting down.
CAGCGCCTGCTCAAGCCGGGCATGTACGGACTGGCTGAGTTGGTGGTGGACCGGCGGGAAAACGTTTTGAGTGCCCCTGAGCCTGCCCTCTTGCTGGATAACCAGCTTCTGGTTCAGCAGAGTGCGGATCGTGTTTTGCGCAAGGCCTTTGTGGTGGGGGAGGGCGGCAAGGTGGAAAAGCGTGTGGTGCGCATCGGTTCTCGCAAGGGCTCCATGATCGAGGTCTTGGACGGTTTGGTCGAAAAGGAGTCCGTCGTGGTGCGGGGGCAGCACGGCCTGAAGGATGGCGAGATGGTCGAGATCGTGGGCGAAGTGCCGGCCTCACATTACGGCGGCGGCAAGGGCTCTTGAGCCCTGACAACCTAAGCCCGGAGACACGCATATGAACCTGTCCGCCACATCGGTCCGTAGGGGCGTTACCTTCAGCATGGCCTACCTTATTTTGGTGGGTTTTGGCCTGTACTCTTTGTCCAAGCTTCATCTTGATTTGTACCCGGACATCAGTTTTCCAAGCGTTGTGATGATCACCAACTACACGGGCGCAAGCCCGGAGGACATCGAAACCCTGGTGACCCGGCCCCTGGAGGGGGCTGCCGCGTCGGTCAAGGATGTGGAAGAGATCCTTTCCGACTCCAAGCAGGGCGTCAGCGTGGTCAACGTGAACTTCGACTGGGGCACGGACATGGAGCAGGCCGAGACCGATGTGCGGCGCTCTTTGGAGATGGTCAAGGGCTTCTTGCCCGACGACGCCAGTGACCCCATCGTCTTCGCCTTTGATCCGGCGATGCAGCCCATCGTCATGTTCATGATCAGCGGGCCGTATCCCTTGGACGAGTTGCGTCGCATCGCGGAAAACGACCTGCAGCCTCTGATTGAGCGTTTGCCGGGCGTGGCTTCGGCCTTTGCCCAGGGCGGCCTGGAGCGGGAGGTCCACGTGGTTTTGGACCCCGTCAAGGTGCAGGCCTACGGCTTGGATGTGAGTCGCATCGTGCAGATGGTCTACCTGGAGAATTCTCAGGTGCCCGGCGGCACCCTGGAGCAAGGCACCTTGGACTTCACGATTCAGACCAAGGGCAAATACCAGACGGTGGAAGAGATCGGTGAGGTGCTCGTCGGCATGAAGGTGGGGGCGACCGGTCCGGTCCCGTTGCGCCTGAAGGACGTGGCCGAGATTGAGGATTCTTTCTACGAGAGCCAGCGGATATTGGAGGTGGACGGGGACCCCGCGGTTTGGATGCTGGTGCGAAAGCAGTCGGGTGCCAACACGGTGCGCACGGCCAACGCCATCATGGAGGGTTTGCCCAAGCTTGCGCGGCAGGTGGGCGCCGAGGTGGAGTTCAAGCTGATTTTCAACCAGGCCGACTTCATCAACCAGGCCTTGGGCAACCTGTCCACCACGGGCATGGCGGGTGTGCTCATCACCTTCCTCGTGCTTTTGTTCTTCCTGCGCAACATTCGCTCGGCGCTGATCGTTTCCACGGCCATCCCCATTTCGGTCATCGCGACTTTTGCCGCCATGAGCACCTTCGACATGACCTTGAATGTCTTGAGCATGGCGGGGCTGGCCTTGGCCATCGGCATGTTGGTGGACAACGCCATCGTGGTCTTGGAAAACATTTTCCGGCTGCGGGAAGAAGGCTTGGGTGCCTGGGACGCCTCCATCCGGGGCGCCCAGGAGGTGGGTCTGGCCGTGACGGCTTCGACTTTGACCACGGTCTCCGTCTTTGTGCCCATTCTCTTCGTGCCGGGCATCGCCGGGGTCATGTTCCGGGACATGGCCGTGACCATTTGTTTCGCCTTGGGCATTTCCTTGGCCGTGGCCCTGACCTTTATCCCTTTGGCCTCTTCGCGTCTTTTGGGTACGGAGCGGGCGGCTCGCTTGCTGAAGCGGGCTCACGAAAAAGATCGCTTCAGGCATGTGCGTGACGGTTATGGGCGCATTTTGGACTGGAGCCTTCGCCATCGATGGGTGGTGGGTCTGACCGTGGTGGCTGTCATCGGCGGGGCCGCTGTGCTTTGGAAGCTTTTGCCCACGGAGTTTGTGGCCAAGGACGACCAGTCCTTGATCTTTGTGCAGGTGGAGACACCCATCGGCAACAACCTGCAAGAAACCGCCACCATCGTGCGCGAGGTGGCCGAAGCCGTGGGCGAGGTAATCAAACCCGAAGAGCGGCGATTGCTCGGTGTGGACGTGGGCGTGGGCAAGGGCTTCGTGTCGATTTTTGCCAAAGGGGTGCATGCGGGCACGATTCGGGTGCCATTGGTTCCCATGGGGCGGCGCGAGCGTTCCCAGGCCCAAATCGAAGATGCGGTGCGAAAGCGCTTGAAGATTATTCCCGGGGTCAAGGCCACCGTGGCCATGCCCTTCAACCCCATGGGGGGAGAGGGTGACATTGAAATTCAGATCCGGGGTCATGATCTGGAAACCTCTCGCACCTTGGGGCTTTCGCTTCGAGACAAGCTGCGCGCCTGGCCGGAGATGTCTGAAGTGAACTTCTCCATGGACGATCAAAAACCCGAAGTGCGGGTGGCTTTCGATCGGGTCAAGATGGCCCAGTTGGGCATCTCATCGGCTTCCGTGGGGGCCTCCATTTCGACATCCTTCATGGGCAGCATCGCCGGCCGATATGCCGAGGGTGGCGATGAGTTTGACATCGTGGTGCGCTACGGCAAGGAGCATCGTTTGGACATTGAAGAGATCAAGCGCATGCCGGTGCTTACCGCAAGTGGTTCGGCGGTGCGATTGGATAACATCGCCGACGTCGATGTGGGTTTGGGTCCGGTCAACGTGACGCGATTGGACCAAGAGCGGGTGACTCGCTTGATCTGTCATTTGGCCGACGAGTACAAGGCGAAAAACAGCAAGAACGGTGAAAAGCTTCAGAAAGATCTGGGCTGCTCCATCGAGCGACTGAGCAAGTTTTTGAAAAAGGTTGAGTGGCCCAAGAACTTCACGTACTTCATCGGCGGCTCGGCCGAAGACTTCATGATCAGCATGAAGTGGCTGGGATTTGCTTTGATAGTTTCGATTTTGTTGGTTTACATGGTCATGGCAAGCCAGTTTGAGTCCTTGCGCCAACCCTTCATCATCATCATCTCCGTGCCCCTGTCGGCCATCGGCGTGGTGCTCATGTTCGTCATCACGCGGGCCACGGTGGATGTGTCTTCACTTGTGGGCATCATCATGCTGGTGGGCATCGTCGTGAATAACGGCATCGTGATGATCGACGCGGCCAATCAGCTTCGGCTCGAAGGCAAGGACCGCTTAGAGGCCATCGCCTTGGCCGCCCGCATTCGCATGCGTCCGGTGCTCATGACCAGCTTGACCACCATCATGGCCATGATGCCTTTGGCCCTGGAGTTCGGCGAGGGTTCGGCCGGTTGGGGCGGCATGGCCAAGGCGGTCATCGGTGGGCTCTTCGCTTCGACCTTCCTGACTTTGTTTGTGGTGCCCACCATGTACACCTTGTTTGCGCGCAAGACCCTGAAGGAGCGGCCCGAATGCAGCGCTCTTGGAGGTGAAGCATGAGCGCTTTGCGTGGGATCTTTTGGGCTTTGTTGGCCTGCTTGTGTTTTCCGGTGAGCGCGATGGCGCAAAGTGAGAAGGCCTCGTT
>JAUVAM010000411.1 GCA_030591745.1 Deltaproteobacteria bacterium | reverse complement strand
CCAGCATCAAGCTGGTTGACCGAGCCACCACCGCAAGCCACGAGGGTCGACAAAAGCACTAGGTAGAACAATATTCGCATCGCCATGCCTCGATTCTAGAAAAACAGGGGTCAGACACCGGCATATGACACTTGGAGTCTAGGCTAATCCTGGTTAATCAGTCAGTTGTGGCCAGGGGTGTGTGAGTTTTCTATGTGTCAAGTGCCGGTGTCTGACCCCTGTTTACTGAGGCATGGCGATGCGAATATTGTTCTACATGATGCTTTTGTCGACCCTCATGGCTTGCGGTGGTGGCTCGGTCAACCAGCTTGATGCTGGAAGCGACGCGGATTTGGATGCTGGAGCTGACGCAGGCCTGGACGCAGGAGCCGACGCGAGCTTGGACGGCGGAGCTGACGCGGGTTTGGATGCTGAAAGCGACGCAGGTCTTGACGGGGCCGACGGCGGACAAGTCGAGACGGGCTGCTGGACGGAAGCTCCAGCACTGAGTGCTGTTCATTTCTGGGTGGCCACCGACGGCGATGACGAGGACGATGGCTCTGAGCAAAGCCCCTTCGCCAGCCCTCAACGTGCGGCATTGGCCGTACGCGATCACATCGCCAATCAGGGTCTACCCGCCGGAGGTCTGTGCGTGGTCTTTCGCGAGGGCGAATACACGCTCAACGCGACTTGGACTTTGTCCGCGGAAGACTCCGGGCAAGCTGGAAGCCTCGTCACCTATCGAGCCTATCCGGGCGAAACGGTACGCATCACGGGCAGCGCCCCCCTGGAGGCCTCCTGGTTTGAAACCCTCAGCCCCTCCGATCCGGCCTGGGGCCGATTGGGCACCGCCGCGGCCACCGCGGTGCGAGTGGTGGATCTGTCGGGTCATGGCATCACGGACTACGGGACCAAGCAGGCCCGCGGCGCCCATAGCTGGAACGCCTCCTGGTCGCTGGAGCTGATGATCGATGACGAAATCATGGAGCTTGCCCGTTGGCCCAACCAGGGTCAGACGGACCCGGTGGACCCGGAGGCCGACGCACTGGTGGCCGGCGATATTTTCGGCGGCGGAACCGACTTCGCCTATCTGGGCACCGAAGCCACCGGCAACGCCGACGACGGCTATGCCAACTACATGGGCAGTGCCGACGGTCGAAGCTGGTATCTTTATCACTGCACTTGGGAGTGGGGCGGGGCCACCCATCGCTATTGGTGGGTCAGCGAAATCGACCCCCGCGACCAGGCCAATTGCTGGCCCTCGGAAATCCAAGCCTGGGGTGCCTCGGGCACGGATCCTTTGCCTGTTCTCAGCGTGCTTTTCGGTTCGGCTGCAGAACCCTTGATGGCTCGCAATCGGCCCGAGGATTATGCCAAAGACGGCTTCCTGCGCATCCCGGAGGTTGAGAGCGACACCCGCTTCCGCCTGCCAGGACAGCGTCATGAAGGCTGGCTTGACCCCGCCACCCTTTGGGTCCAGGGCCTCTTCTACAACTACTGGGCTGACGACAGCCTGCCCGCCAGCCTCGACGCGAGTGGCTGGGTGGATCTCCCGGAGGAACCCGCCTACGGAACACGCAACTTGCAGCCCATGGCCGTTTTCAACGTGCTGGAGGAACTGGATTCGCCTGGCGAGTACTTCGTCGATGAAACCCGCGGCCTGCTGTTTTTCTGGCCACCGGAAGACCTGGGCAACGCCCGAATTCGGGTCAGCATGCTGGAGGCCCCCATCCTGCAGATCGACGGCGTCTCCCATGTGCTTTTTGAGGGCCTGGTCTTTTCAGGAAGCCGCCAGGGCCTCCTGCGCGCCGATGATGTTGCCCAGCTCACCTTCCAACGCTGTCGCTTTCTGGCGGCCAGCGGGGACGCCATTACCATAACCGGTGCCCAAAGCGGCCTGAACTGCTGCGAGGTGGGTCAGGTGGGCGGACAGGCCATTCGCTTAAGAGGTGGGCACCGAGGTGATCTAAGTCATTCGGAAAATTTCGTCACCCACTGCGACATCCACCACTTCGGCATCTGGGATCGCACCTACCATGTGGGCGTGAAAGCCGAGGGCTGCGGGCATGAGGTCACTCACAACCGCATTCATCACGCCCCCCATACAGCCATCTTGTTTTCCGGCAACGATCATCTGATTCGCCTCAACGAGATCGACCACGTGGTGCACGAAAGCAACGACGCGGGGGCCATTTACTCGGGGCGCGACTGGGGATATCGGGGAACCCTCATCGAGCACAATTACTTTCACGACATCGACAGCGTCTTCGGCGGTGCCCACGGGGTGTACTTGGACGACGCGGTCAGCGGCATGGAGGTCAGGGGCAATATCTTTTCGCGCATTCACGGCCACGCCACCATGAGCGGCGGGGGGCGGGACAACCTGGTCCATCACAATGTCATCGTCCACATTCAACGCTCCGCCCACTACTCGGATCGGCGGGCCCGAACCTCCAACGACACCCCCGGCGACAGCTGGAATTTGATCGAGCGTCTTCAGCGGAGCAATGAGTCTTACGAATGGGGCAGTCCCCTGGATCACCAGGCCGAGCCCTGGGCCTCTGCCTATCCCCTCTTGGCCCTGATCCCCGACGACTTCACCTCGGTGGCCGACAGCCATTGGCAGGATCCGGAGGGCTGCGTGTTTTCCGGCAATCTCGTCTGGGACACCGAATCCTTTTTCACGGAAGGCTCATGGGGCGGCACGGGCGCACAAGACTTCTATGTCGTCGAAGACAATGTACAGGGAGAAGACCCAAGATTTATCGACGAGGCCGATGGCGATCTGAACCTGGCCGCCGACTCGCCGGCCTTAGGCATCCCCGGCTTCGTACCCATTCCCTTCGATCAAATCGGTCCCCAGTAAATCACCAACCCCCAGCCTCAGCGGAAGGCGCATACGGACGGGACGAGTGGCAAGTGCTCGGCCGCATGCTCGACGAAGTTTCCGCCTTCGACGGCCTGGGTGCCCTGATCTCCGGCGAGCTCCCCTACGGTGAAAATGCGCGACAAGTCGATGCCTGCTGCAACGAAAGCCTCGATATCGGTGATGGCGTTGCCGTATGCATATACATAGGTGTAACCCTCGGCCTTGCGGTCTTCGATGGCCGCGGTCTTGTACGCGATGGTGTCTTCGCCGGTCACCACGTCGTCCGGCAAGGTGAGCCAGGTACGGCCCTCGGCCCAGGGGAAATCGTGCAGCTTGAGCCAGTCGATGGTGGCCTGCTCACAGGTGGTGCTCTCACCCACCACCCAGGTGCCCGCGCGCGCGGTCAAGTAGTGGATGACGAAGCCACGCTCGGCATAGCCCCGTAACAACGCTGGGCCCCCTGTGCGCATCGCCGGATCGTAGCTCGGGTCGAGGAGCTGCTGCACGAATTCGGCGTCCAGGGTGGTCAAGGTCTCGTCGATATCGGTCACCACCACTTGCTTGATCGCTGAGCAATCCGGCAGGTCCGAAGCCTCGCCGCAACCGGCAAGGCACGCGACAAAAATCAATAACAGGGAAGAGAGTCTGGCTTTCATGCTCGTCATCTCCGACAGAGAGGGCTCAGCCCGCTCTGCTTAATCAATAACCTGGTGGCTGCCATCTTGGTTGAGTTGCAAGCGCTCGATCACCCGGCCATCCTTGTCCCGCCCCCAGATGGTGGCGTGCTCGCAACCGATCTCCACCAGGGCGTGATGATGCACACAATCTTGCAGACGGGCTTCGGGCAGGCCATCGTCGCAGCGCTCTTGGGGCTCCAGGCCGCCTCCGCCACCCCCCACGGTCATGACCAAATGGCCGTCGAAATCAAAACGCTCGTAACAATGTTGGTGGCCGGAGAAATAACCCTGGAAGCCGGCCTCCCAAAGCATGGGCAGAACGTAAGCCCGCATGGCCGATTCGGGCGGCCCGTATTCATTGTCATCCAGATAGCAATTGGAGTCCGCCGGATAATGGGCAAACGCAAAACGCCAACGAGCATTTTGCGCCGCTTCGCTCTGGGCCTGGCCTTGCAACCACAACCAGAGCGCCGGGTCCACACCCTCGGCCAGGGGGAAGAAGAAATCGTAGTGGTCCAAGGTGTTGTCGAAAACCAGAAAGAAGGCGTCCCCGTAAGTGAAGCTATAGCTGGCCTCGGCCTGGGGAACATCCGGATCTTCCGGAAACATCATGTAGTCGATGAAGTGTAGGCAGTCGGTGTCCTTGCGGTCGTGGTTGCCCACGGCGGCATAGCGTGGAGTCGAGTGGGCTTGGGCCCGGGCGGGATCGAAAAAGCGCTCTTTGTACTGCTCACGAAAATTGCCGTCTGAGACCAAATCCCCCACCACAACCACCAGACTGGCCTGATCCGCCACGGTCTGCGCCGCCACCTGGGCATGAATGTCCGGGTTGTCCTGCGTATCTCCGTAGACGGCGAAGCGGAAAGGCGTACGGGGCCGCGGCGCGGTCTTGAAACTCAAAACACCGGTGCAGGTCGGGCCGGTACAGGCCTTGTAAAAATACCGAGTCCCGACGGACAAGCCCTCAAGCACAACCTGATGCATCGTGCCCGCATCACCCTGGACCTGCTGACCCAAAGCCTCATCCGCT
>JAUVAM010000632.1 GCA_030591745.1 Deltaproteobacteria bacterium | reverse complement strand
CACCGGCAGGCGAGCCTCCGTCCCCGTCAGACACGTCCCCGTCAGACACGCCCCCATCATGCTCAATCAAACCCTGTCCCGCACAGCCGAACAGACCGAGGATGAGGCCCAGGAGCAACATGATCGAGCCTGAATTCATGCAGGATCTGCGGGTTGAAACCTGGGACCAGGCTCGGCCTGACCCAATGTTTTGGCGGTGAAGATGTCTTTTTCTTGCTGGATTCGAGCCGCGTCCCAGCCCAGGCGAGGTGCCATCCATGCGCAAACACGGTCCACCGCCTCCGGGCCTGGGTGACCCAGGGTGCCCAGGCCCGTGCGCCTGACCATCACATCGCAGAGCCTGATGGCCATCTCGCTTTCCAAAGCGTGCACCACCTGAGCCGCAATCTCGGGCCGACCCGGGATGATGCGCTCCGCCAAACTCTCGTCGGCTTCGACGCGGGCGAAGAGCTCATCGGCCATGGCACCGTATTCCCAGAGAAGATGTTCTAAGATATCGTCGTCTAAGCCCGCGGGTTTCTCCGCTTTGCGGGCCGCCACCCAATCGGTAAAACGACCGGGCACGCCGCCGGGCAGCAAGCGCTTGTGGGTCAAGCAACGGACCGCCGGGCGATCGAGGTGGATCAACACCCGGTCGCAGATCTTCTTGGCCAGGTTGCGCGAGGTGGTGTACTTGCCGCCGATGGCCGACATGTAGCCCTTCAAGCCCCGGCGGTGGTGATCCACGATCTCGTATTTGCGCGAGGCTTGGTAGACTTGGGTATCCTCTTCCACCAGGGGCCTGACGCCCACGTAACGGTAAAGCACGTCTTCGGGCTTCAGCTCGGCCGAGGGATAAGCCTGGTTAATCTCATCCAGGAAGCCTTCGACGTCATCTTCGGTCACGCAGAGTTCAGTCAAGTCGCCCAGATACTCAGTATCGGTGGTGCCGATGAGGCTGTGGCCCCGCCAGGGGATGATGAAGAAATGACGCCCCGTCTCGGTGCGCAAGACCACGGTGTGGTCCTTGACCAGGGCCCGGGTGATCAAGTGAATGCCTTTGGAACGACGCAGATGCACCTCATCCGCGGCACCGCAAAGATGATCGATGTGATCGGCCCAGGGGCCGGCCAGGTTGACCACCATGTCGGCTTCGACTTGCAGACGGCCTCCCCCGAGCAAATCCCTGAGTTCCACCGGCTGCAAACGCTTGTCGACATGGGTCAAGGACTCCACCCGGGCATAATTGACCAGGCGCGCGCCCAGCTTGGCCGCGCCCAACAAAAACTCCAGGCAATGTCGCTCGGGATCGCATTGGCAGTCGTGATAGATGTGTCCGCCGGTGAGCTTGTCCGGGTTCACACCGGGTTCCAAGGACGCGACCTTGGCCGGCGACAGGCTGCGGTGACCCGGCAAGCGCTGATCCGGATCATCCGTGGAGCGGTTGCGGTCCAGGCTCAACATGTCGTAGGCCAGCATGCCGGCCTTGATGAGCCAGTAGGTGTTGCCCTTTTTGTAAGTGGGGATCAAAAAAGGCAAGGGCCGCACCTGATGGGGCGAGATGTGCTGCAAGATACGCCGTTCGTTCAGGCTCTCCCGCACCAGGCCCACCTCGCCGTTCTTCAAATAGCGCAATCCCCCGTGGATGAGCTTGCTTGAGGCCGCGGTGGTGGCCGAGCTAAAATCGCCTTGCTCAACCAGGGCCACCTTCAGCCCCCGCAGGCCGGCGTCCCAGGCCAAACAAGCACCGGAAATGCCCCCGCCGATGATGAGCAGGTCAAAGCGCGCTGGCGCTCCCAGCGCCTCGAAATCCCGCGTCAAGCTTGTGGGCATTAACTGGACTCCGCTGCGCGCTTGGCGTCCAAAGCCGCCAAGACTCGCTCCGGCGTGAAGGGCGATTCGTGCAGCCGAACGCCCACGGCGTCGTAGATGGCGTTGGCGATGGCCGGGATGGGGCCGTTGATGCAGATCTCGCTGACGCTCTTGGCACCGTATGGGCCTGTGGGCTCATAGGTGGGCACCAGGATGGTCTTCAGCTCGGGCAAGTCCCGGGTGGAAAAGATCTTGTAATCCCTGAAAGAGCCGTTGCGCATGCGCCCCTTGTCGTCGAAGCGGAACTCCTCACACAGGGCATAGCTGATGCCGTTTAAAACACCGCCTTCGGTTTGGCCTTCGGCCAGGCGCGGGTTCAAGGCCGTGCCGCAGTCGATGGCGGCCACATACTTGGCCACCTGCACCAGGCCGGTCTCCGTATCCACCAAAACCTCGGCGAAATGAGCCGAAAAAGGCGGCGGGCTCTTGTGGGTGATGTGGCTGGCGTGGGCCGCGATCTGATGCTGGTCCTGCTCGTACAAAGAACGCATGGCCACTTCGCTCAAAGTCACCTTGCGGCGGTCGGGGGCATAGGCCAAGCCATCCTCCAGGCTGACCTTGCTCCAGGGCACCTCGAGCATGGCGGCGGCCACTTTGCGAATCTGCTTGGCCACGTCCAGGGCGCATTTCCGCACGGCCTCACCGCTCAAGTAGGTGGTGGACGAGGCATAAGCACCCACGTCGAAAGGCGTCAGGTCCGTGTCCGAGCTGCGCACCAGCATCTTGTCCATGCCCACGCCCAGCACTTCGGCGGCCACCTGGGCCAAAACCGT
>JAUVAM010000413.1 GCA_030591745.1 Deltaproteobacteria bacterium | reverse complement strand
TTGCCATTCTGGGGGCCCTGGACAGAGAGTCCATGGGCAAGTGATCGGTCTTTGTTGGCCGCTCTGTAAGTTATTGGATTGATTACACAAGCATAGATGTCGGGGCACTGCCCGGACTTCCATTAAGACTTCTAAGATCAGGTGCCTAAGCAGTGGTTTCCGCTTGAGATGTGGAAAAGTTGTGGAAAACTTATCTGGTGACGACTCGGCCCATTTTTTTGGAAATAATGATGCGTTCAAAGGACGCGGCGGCATCTTGTACCAGGAGGTGGACCGGACTCAGGTCCTTGGTGAATCCATCTTGGGTACCAGCATCACCGTAAATAATGCAGATGGGCTTGTGTCGAACCGACACAGGAATCAGGAGTGCTTGTCGGGTCTGGATGTCTCCAAGAGCCGATAAAAATATATCGTTGACCGTGGTGTGGGGCAGGGAGCCAAAGTAGTCAGTCCCCGTTTCTCTGACGGTTCGGAAAACACTGGGTGAACTCAAGGGGATCATGATGCCCTTGACCTGTTTTTGATCCACGCTTTCTCCCGCCCCCATCCAACCCACCAGGATGTCCCGCTTGATGACGAAAATTAGACAGCGTGGCATCAAGGTTCGACAGAATCGTACAAGGGTCCGAGCCACCTCATCCCGCTCTGTCGCAGCCAGAATGAGTTCCCTGGCCTTCTCCAGGTCGTGCAGGACGGGAAAGCTATCCTCTGCTGGGTCCTCACTGGAGGCTTCCTCAACCGGCGTCGGCGTCGGTGCTGCGTCATCCGATTCGGGTTGATCCAGGCCTGCCAAAGCGGCCCCGAGGGAGGAGGGGGAACTCAGGGTGGGCTCGTCGCTTGGCTCACGCTGTGCCCGTTCAAGGAACTCCGCTTCCATACCCTTGCGAGCCGAGCGAAAGAATTCTTCGAGTTCACCATCCTCGTCCGGGGATGGGGGTTGGTAGATCTCTAAGGTTGGCCGCTGGACAGGGCTTGCCTGATCCTTCTCGTCCAAGGGAGGAGGCAATGTGGGTGGCCCCGCCGCAAAGACGGGGCTGTCGGCGACAGGTGAAGCTTTGGGCAAGGAATATTGAGCCATGGGCTCGGGCGCTGGCGGCTGGGACAGGTTTTCGTCCGGCGGAATATCATAGTAACGTGCCATGGCCTGCTCGACTTCTTCGTCGAGGGCTGCCGCTGGAGTCGCCGAATAGCCGGTGGAGAAGGAGATCTCCTCCAGGGCCGCACGATCCGTCGGATCCGACATGGCCAAGTGGAGCATCCCCTGATGAAGCATGATGGGGATGGCACGATGCTCCATGACCAAATCCTGAGGAACCAATCGGGTGATGAAGGCAGGCAGGTTGTCAAATTGGCTGCCGTCCACCAGGGGGATCTGCAGTCGATTCGCAAAAAAGTTGGCGACCTGTTGGGAGCTGAGGAATCCAAGGCGAATGGTGTTTTGCACCAGGCTGCCACCCACCTGCACCGAGGTTGTTAATGCCTGTTTGAGCTGGAACTCGGAAAGGAGTCCTCCATCAACCAGTAGGGTGCCAGCTTGGGATTGCATTAATTAACAATTTTCTGTCGCTCTCTAAGTAATGTCAAGCAAAGTACCTACTACAATTGGCTTTCCTTCCCTTGCTCCTTCTCATTTGGGGGAGTAGATTCCTTCGGTGATGAAGATTTTTGTTCGAAGCATGGGTTGCAAAGTGAACCAATCCGATCTCGCGGAGCTCGTGGAGGGCCTGGTTCCCCTCGGCTTTGAATTGGTGGATGAGGCGGCCTCGGCCGACGCTGTTTTGCTCAACACCTGCACCGTGACCCACAAGGCGGACAGGGATGTTCGGAAAATATTGGGCGCCCTGGAAAGGGAGCATCCGGACTTGCCGGTGCTGGTGGCCGGTTGCGCTGTCCGGGTCCACGCCGAGTCTTTGGCTGCATATTCGAATGTCCATGCGGTTTTCCCCCCGGGCAAGTCACTTGAAATTCAGGCCAGTTTGCGAAAGCTAATCAATCGAGAGGCCGCCTCTTTGATTGAAAGTGAAGCCGCCGATTGGGAAAGTGGCTTTGCCCACCTCGGACGCAGCAGGGCCTTCGTCAAGGTACAAGATGGTTGCCAGGCTTTCTGCAATTATTGCATCATCCCCAGCGTACGTGGTCCCCAGCGCTCCCTTGACCTAGAAGATGCGGTCAGCAGAGTGGGGCGACTGGTTGCGGCTGGTCATGGTGAGGTTCTTCTCTGCGGAATCCACCTGGGGCGATACGGAATCGATTTGCGCCCGCGCAGGAATTTGGCGGAGCTTATCGAGGCCTTGGATCCCGTTTTTTCAAGCGGGGGGGCGCGCTTGCGTTTGAGTTCGGTGGAGCCGATGGAATGGACCGCCGATCTCTTGGCGCGGATTGCCAAACGCCCCTGGGTTTGCAGGCATTTTCACGTGCCCTTGCAAAGCCTGGATGACGGTATCTTGAAGGCCATGGGCAGGCCCTATTCAGCGGGACAAGCACTCGAAGCGCTGGCTTCCTTGCGTGAATCTTTTCCAGATGCCCTGATAGGAACTGATTTTTTGGTCGGTTTCCCTGGAGAAACTGAAGCGCAGGCCGAGAGAAGCATGAATTTGTTGGCCGAGGCGTCTGTTGCGCATTTCCATGTGTTTACTTATTCGCCTCGTCCAGGCACACCCGCCGCCGAGATGCCCCTTCAAGTTGAGCACGAAAAGAAAAAACGGCGGGCGGCTAAGTTGCGGGCCGTGGGCCAGGAACGTTGGGCCACCTTCATGAATCAAGGGCTGAACAAGCAGCATATGCTGCTGGTTGAGCGAGTGGAGTCCGGTTGGGCTGAAGGCAGGACCGAGCATTATCGGCCCGTTCGGGTGTATCTGGAGTCTGGACACTTGCCTCTTCGAGGGTCTCTTCTTGGGATTCGGGCCGAAAAACTGGTCAGCATGCAGCTTGAAGGTGTAGTCTCCGAACTTCCTTCGCCTGCGGAAGAGCAGCCGGATAGGTGAGACCATGTCTGTGATATTTGACCCACAAAGCTTGCGGGACTTGGCCGCAAAGATTGGCCACGCATTTTCGGACCCTCGTCTTTTGGCGGAGGCGATGACCCACAAGTCTTTTTCCAACGAATCGCCCGAGGTGGATGCGGTCAAGTACAATGAGCGTCTTGAGTTTTTGGGTGACGCGGTCTTGAGCTTGGTCATATCTGAAATGTTATTTGTGGCTTGTCCAGAACAGGCCGAAGGCCATCTCTCCCAAATGCGTGCCGCTCTGGTCAACAAGCAGGCCCTGGCCCAGGTTTCGGCAGAGTTGGACCTTGGAGGAAGGCTTCGCCTGGGTCGGGGTGAGGAACTGACCGGTGGACGAGACAAGGACTCCATCTTAAGCGATGTCTTTGAGGCGGTGCTTGGGGCGGTCTTTTTGGACGGCGGCCTGGAGGCGGCCAAGCTTCTGGTGACCTGCAGCCTTGGACCGTCCGTAGCCGAGATCAGCAAGCAGACGCCCAGGCTTGACCCGAAAAGTCGATTGCAGGAGATTTTGCAGGCACGAGGACGCATGGCCCCGAGTTATCTGCTGATCGAGTCGGTGGGCCCGGACCACAGGAAGACCTTTGTGGTGGCGGCCATGGAGGACGACCAAGAGATTGGCCGAGGTGAAGGACCCAGCAAAAAATTGGCAGAGCAAGCGGCTGCGGAACACGCTTTGGAGGTACTTGGGTCATGACGGAATCAGAAGTACTTGCCCCCTCGCAGGGTTTTCGTTCGGGATTTGTTGCATTGGTCGGCAGGCCCAATGTGGGCAAGTCCACCTTGCTCAACGCCCTGGTTGGAGAGCAGGTGGCCATCGCCACTTATCGTCCCCAGACCACCCGAGACAAAATTCGCGGTATTGTGCACCGGCTATCTTGTCAAATCGTGTTCGTGGACACCCCGGGCATTCATGACAAGGATCGGGCTATCAATCGCTACATGCTGGAGGAGGCGCGCTCCGCCATCGGCGAAGTGGATCTGGTCGTCTTGCTGGTGGAGGCGAGGGGACGAGGCCGACGTCCGGATGAGGATGATGAGGACCGCCTGGTCTTGGAGGCGGTGAGCAAGGGTGGCCGACCCGCCTTGCTCGCTGTGAACAAAATCGACAAACTGAAAGACAAGACTCAGTTGTTTGGTGTCTTAGAGGCTTATGGAGAGACAGGTCTCTTCGAAGAAATGGTGCCCATCTCTGCATTGAAAAAGGATGGGATCGAGTCTCTGCTTCAAGCCATTGAACAACGTTTGCCCGAGGGCCCTGCCTTTTTCCCCGAGGAGATGTACACGGATCAACCAGAGCGCCTGCTCGTGGGCGAGTTGATTCGCGAGCAGCTCTTTTTGCAGGTCGGGCAAGAAGTCCCATACAGTGTCGCCGTCGAGGTAGAGGCCTTCGTTGAAGATCCGAAATCCAAACGGGTTGTTATTCACGCGGTCATCTACATCGAGCGCAAGAGTCAGAAAGGCATCATCATTGGAAAAGGGGGGAAAATGCTTCGCTCCATCGGCAGCGAAGCGCGTCGCGCCATCGAGAAATTGCTTG
>JAUVAM010000192.1 GCA_030591745.1 Deltaproteobacteria bacterium | reverse complement strand
CCGGGCTCATCGGGCGTTTCGTGGTTCTGGGGCGGATGAACGAAAACGAGCTGGGTGAGGTGCTTTGTCGTCCGCTGCAGTCCGTGGGATACAGCTATGACGATGTGGGTCTGGTCGGGCGGATGATCCAGGAAGTCAAAGGCGAACCGGCCTGCCTGCCGCTTTTGCAGTTTGCGGGGCAGTCGCTTTGGGAGGGCCGGGACCGGCTGGATCGCAAGCTCCTGCAATCTGTATATGAGGACATGGGCGGGGTGGGGGGCGCGCTGGCGCGGCACGCCGACGGTTTGTTGAGTGGGCTGGGGCGCGAGGAAAACGATTTGGCTCGCGCTCTGTTGCTGCGCCTGGTCACGGCCGAGGGCATGCGCCGGGTCATGGGCCGCGAGGCCTTGATGGAGGGTTTGGACAAGGGCGCCGAGGCGGTGCTGCGCAGGCTCATCGAAGGCCGCCTGGTCACGGTCAGGCGCTCGGAGCACGACGAGGGCTCCGAGCTGGAGTTGGTGCACGAGTCCCTGGTTGCGGCCTGGGGGCGGCTCAGGCGGTGGTTGGACGAGAGTCGTGACGAACGGGCTTTCTTGGATGAAGTAGGCCAGGCGGCCGAACTTTGGGATAAGCGAGGACGCCGGGTCGACGAGGTCTGGCAGGGCGAGGCGCTCAAGGATGCGGAGCGGGCGGCAGCCAACTGCACGCAAGAGATTTCGGAACGCATCAAGGAGTTTTTGGACACGGGCTTGCGCCGCGAGCGACGCCGGACAAGAGCCCGTCGAATGCTGTACGCCACCCTGGTGTTGGTGCTGGCGGTTTTCTCCGCCATGCTTTGGTTCAGGGAGCGGGAGACGGCCAAAGAGCGAGATCGCAACGAAAACCTGCGACGGGTGGCTGAGTTTCGCCTGGAGCGAGAAAAGCAGGCCGAGAAAAAGACAGGCGAAGCACTGGCCCAGTCCCGGCAGAATTTGGCCGGCGTGTTGGCCGAGAAGGCCATGGCCACAGAGTCGGCTCACGAGGGTTTGCTCTATGCCGCGGCAGCACTGCAGCAGGCCGAGCGTCCCAATGCCCGCGGGGTGTTGAGTTGGTTGGCCCAGCGCCCTCGTCCTCGCCTGCTTTGGCAGAGTCTGCCGGGTCGGCGGGCCTTGCAACTGGATTTCTCGCCTGACGGCCGTCTGCTGGCTGTGGGCGGAGGCTGGTTCAAAAACGATGGTGCGGCCATCTTCGATCTCGCCACCGGCAAGGAAGCGGCACGGCTTGGAAAAGATCGCATCATCATGAGTGTGCGATTCTCCCCGGACGGAGAATTGCTCGCCACCGGAGACAGCTCAGGAACCATTGAGGTTTGGCGGAGCGGAAGCTGGAACAGGCTCTGGGCCAGGAAAGAGGCCGTGGGCATGGCGGTATCCTGGTCGCCTGACGGCAAGAGACTGCTCTGCGGCGGCAGTGGTCCCGAGGTGGTGGTCTTCGATGCGCGAGCAGGCCAGGAGATGAATCGCCTTGAGACCTCTTGCAAGGCGGCCTATTTTGTCCGCTCCTTGCCGGATGATCGTGTGCTATTTGCATGCGCCAAGGACAAAAAACTTGGATCCATTCGCGTTTGGGATCCGGCGGGAAAGAAGAAAATCCAGGTCCTTCGTGAATGCAGTTGGCCCTCGATCATGGAACTCTCCGCCGACGGCAGCCGGCTTGTTTTGGCTTCGACCGAAGATCTTGAGATGCTGGATCTCGGCACGGGCAAGAGTCTTTGGGAGAAAAAGGGGATCGAGGGTCGCTTAAGGCAAATTCGCTTCTCAGGCGACGGACGCCGCTTTTTTTCCGCCGGCTATGATGCCCTGATCAAGGTATGGGATGCGGATTCAGGCAAGCGCTTGGCCCATTTTGAAGGGCATGAGGATGTGGTGCTGTCATTGGCGGTATCTCGAGATGGAGACCGCTTGGCATCCAGCGGTGCCGATGGCAGTCTGCGCATCTGGGATGTCAAAAGCGGCAAACTTGAAGCCATGGCCTGGGGACACCACTATCTGATCACGGCGCTGAGTTTTTCTTCGGACGGCAGTCGACTTTTTTCGGCGGGACTTTTGCTGAGTTTGGCCGTCTGGCAAGCCGATACCGGAGAGACCATCAAACGCCTGGTTCATCCTGGCTTTATGAAAGATGGCTACGTGGACAATCTCTTCGCCGGGCTTTGGTCCCCTGACGGAAAAACCATCGTCACCGGCACTTGGCTTAGTAAGGTGACACTTTGGGATGCGGACAAGCTTGAGGTGCGCAAGACGCTTTCGGAGCACGAGGGCATGGTCACAACTTTGGCCATGAGCGCTGACAGCAAAACTTTGTTTTCCAGCAGCAAGGACCGCAGCATCCGGATTTGGGACATGCCCGAGGGTCGGTCACGGGCAGTTCTCCAGGGACACAAAGGCGAGGTGCGTGCCTTGGCCGTCAGTCCGGACGGAAAAACCCTGGCCTCCGCGGCCGTGTCGGATGGGATCTGGCTTTGGGATGTGAAGCGGCAGGAACGCGTCGGGAAGATTTCGTTGCCCTCGGTGGAGTATCAAAGCCTGACATTTTCCATGGAGGGTCGTTTTCTGGTGGTCGGGGATATGGCCAGCCTGTATTTGGTGGACATGCCAAGTGGGAAGAGTCGGCCAGGTCCCTGGAACGACATGAAAAAGGTGACTTGGGCCGCCACGAGCAAATCGGGTCGCCTCTTGTTTGGTGTTTCGGAGGCCGCCACACGCATTTGGGACGTCCCCAGTGCTTCGCTGCTTGCGGTTTTGCCTGGCGGCTTCCGTGCGGCGATTCCCCCTGACGCTCGGATGCTGGTGGTGGGGGGACGAGAAGGCGTGATCCAGGCCTGGGATCTGAGGCCGCTCGAAAACGGAACGGAACTGCGGGGGCACGAGCAGAAGATTGTCTCTTTGGGTTTCAGCCTGGACGGCAAAAGCTTGTGGTCTGTATCGCGGGACAAGTCGGTGAGGCGTTGGCTGCTGAAGACCGGTGCGGAGGTGGAGCGCAAGCATTTCCCCAAGGCTGCTCGTTTGTCCCAGGTTTCGGCTGACGGAAAAAAGCTATTGCTCGAACCCTCGCTGAGCAATCTGACCGTCTTTGACCTGGGAAGCGGCGCTGAGATTTCGCGTTACGAGCACTACAAGCAGAATATCTTGATGTCGGCCTTTTCCCATGATGGAAGCATGGTGGCCGCGGTCAACCAGCAAGAAGGCGCCAAATTGTTTTTGACCGCCACGGGAAAAGAAATTCCTTTCGAGAAGGAAGCCCGGGCCCTGGTGCCGCTCTCGGTGGCCTTTTCCGAAGACGATAAGATTTTGGCCGTGACAGGACCCGAGCGACAGAGCGGAGCCATTCGACTCATCGACACGAAGACTGGAAAACTCCTCCGCACCCTTCAAACGGGCATGGTGCCATGGCAGGGGGTGACTTTCTCGCCGGACGGCAAGACCCTCGCCGTGGCCGGGCACGAAAAAGTGCTGATGCTGGACGTAGAGCAGGGCGAGGTCAAGAGGGGGCTGGATGAACCCAGTCGGGGTCTGCACAAGCTGGTCTATTCCCCCGATGGGCGTCTTTTGGCCGCCTGTACCCAGGACGCAACGCATCTATGGGAAGCCGACAGCGGTCGACTTCTGGCGTCTTTGGACTGGTCGGGGACCAAGGCTTTTTCCCCGGACAGCCGACTGCTGGCCGTGGCCACCGACCAAAACAGCATCCGCCTGGTGGATCTGAGCGCCATGGACCTGAGCGTCGATCATGTCATGGACGAGGTGCGATCTGAAGCGGGCCTGATGCTGGACGGCCTGGAGGTCATCGCCGATCCGGAGCGAAAGAAACTCCGATTGCTACCCGTCACCAACGCTGAATGACAAAGATGGGCCGAGGCCTCAAGCCTTGGGCTCTTGTTCGTAACTCAATCGTTTGATGCCGTGGATGCGCATTTTGTGGGCCAGGGTGCGCAAGGGAAGGCCCAGGGTTTTGGCTGCGTTCTTGCGATCCCAGTCGGCGGCTTTGAGTGCTTCCAAAATCAGCTGTCCCTCATGCCGGATCAACTCGGCCTTCAGGTTGATTTCTTCTGAATGAGATGGGGAGCGGGGCGGGGATGCGGGCTCTGATTCCAGCTGCTGGATGGCTTCGGGTAGATCATCGACGGTGATCTGTTTGTCTCCCGTCAGGACCACGGCCCGCTCGATGGCATTTTTCAGCTCGCGCACATTGCCCGGCCAGTCGTGTTTTTTTAAAAGGTCCAAAGCCTCTTCCTCGATGCCGCAGATCGTACATTCTTCGGCCTGTCGGGCCTGGTCGATGAAATGCGCCACGAAGGCCTGGATCTCTTCGGCGCGTTCGCGCAAGGGCGGGATCTTTAAGGTCATGGCGTTCAAGCGATAAAGCAGGTCTTCCCGAAATGCTCCGGCCTTCACCATTTGTTCAAGGTCCTGGTGGGTGGCGGCCAGCACGCGCACGTTCACTTCGATCTCATCATTCGAGCCCACTCGGCAAATGACTTTGTTTTCCAAAACCCTGAGCAGGGCGGCTTGAGCCTGGGCGGGCAGTTCCCCGATCTCGTCCAAGAACACCGTGCCGCCCGAGGCGGATTCGAAGACACCTGCCTGGCGTTGTTCTGCTCCGGTGAAAGCGCCTTTTTCATGCCCGAAGAGGGTGGATTCAATGAGTTGGGGCGGGATGGCGCCGCAATTGACGATTCGCAGGGGGCCGGTTGAATGAATGGCTCGGGCCACGACTTCTTTGCCTGTGCCCGTCTCGCCGAATATCAGCACGGGGATTTTGGATTTGGCAAGCTTCTCTACTTTTTCGAAAAGCTTGAGCATGGCAGGGCTTTGAATGATTGGGCGGGCACCGGAAGAAGCGGCAGGCACTTCACCTGCCGGTTTGGCGCTGCGAATGGTTTGGGTCGCGTCTGCTTGTTGTAGCGCCTCACGGGCCAGATCCATCAGTTCGCCCGCGGAGGAAGCATGGGCGGGAAGAACGGCCAGCCCGCAACGCAGGGATTGGTCTGCTTTCGAGGACTCTTCGACAAAGCTTAGCGCTTGCGCCCGGTCGCATTCGGGCAGCAGGATCTCGACGGTGTTGGAAGCGTAAAGACCCGCCAGGTCGAAAGGGCGGAGATTTTTGGCCATGCTAGTAAACCAGCCGCCAGGGTGGCCAGGCTGGCGCAACAGGATCAGCGCCAGGCTGCGGCCAAAGGTCCGGGCTCGGGCGGCCTCGGCCTCCAGGCGCCGTACGAAGTGCTCGTGATTCTCAAGGCCGGGGTTCGAGTTGGAAGCATCGCCCAGGATGTGCAGGTGGGCGGAAACGGTGCCCAGGGTGAGCTCGGCACCGGGTTGCAAGGGGGCGCGTTCAATTGGATCCCCATCGATGCAACTGCCGTTGGTGGAATCCAGGTCTTCGACCCAAACTTGGCCTTGCTTGAGTTCCAGGCGGGCGTGTTGCCGCGAGAGGCTGTTGTCGCGCAAAATAACGTCGGCCGGCGCGCCGCGTCCGATGACCAGGCTTTCGCCTTCGGCAAGCGACACGGCCCGGATTTCGCTACGGGCATAAAGGATCAAGGACACCCGAGCAGAGCCCGGCTTCTTGGCCTTCAGCGCCCGGATTTCATCCATTTCCGCGTCGCTCAGGCGCCCTGTCTTGATCATTCTATCGTCAGCCATGGACAAAGACATATCTGAAATGGTGGGAAATGCCTAATTTTGCCTCCCAAGGCAAAAACCGGACTTTGAATGGGGACGGAGTAAGTTCACGAGAATCGTAAGTGCCTGTAAAGATTGCGTTAGGTGGAAATGAGATTTATGGCACGGGCTTTGCGATGATTAGGACCAAGCGAGCCAAAGGAGGCTGAAATGAAAAAGCTAAGCGTAAAAGTCCTAACGATCGCCTTGGGTATTTCTTTCCTCTTCGTGATGCTGGTGGCCTGGCAAGGTCACAAAAGGCCCACCGTCCAATCCCAGCCCCTATCCTGTTTTGAACTTGGCGAAGTGCTGATCTGCATGGATGGCCAAATCCATGAGCAAATGAATTGCGAGCGCCTGGACGAAAACACCATCTTCTGCTCCCCGGGCCAGGGCCAAGCGGTCTGAGAACGGGACGACTAGTCGCCGAATCGCCAGGCCAGGCCGATGGAAGAGCGCCATTGCTTCCAGTAGAAGGGCAGGGAATCCACGCTGAAGATCGGCATGGCGAAATAGACCGGGTCGATGAGCAGACGCAGGTTGTTGGTGAGACGGTATTCGAAGGTGCAGGTATGCAGGCCCAGGAAGAGTCCCACCGAGCCAAAAGAAAAATCATAGCTGTTGAACAACAGCATGGACAATCCAATGCGGCCCTCGATGCTGATCGAGAGCTTATCGTTTACTTGAATATGCCAGGACACGCCGGGGGCCAAGTTCATGGCGCCGGCTTTGATTTCAAATCCCCGCTCGAAAGACATGAAGGGGTTGAAATCAAGGTACAAGCCGAGACCCCAGCTCTCCCATCGGTACAAGGTGCCGGCCTCAAAGGACAGAGCCGGTCGATCGACGCTCGCCCCGAAACGGAATTGCAGTTGGGCCCCCGTGTCCGGGCGCAGGCTTGGGCATAGCTCGGGGCTGTCTGCCGCCAGGGCAGGGGAAGACACAAGGCCAAGAGACAGCAAGAGAAGGAGCAGTGGGAACCTGCGTTTGCGTTTGAGGAACCAATAAGCCAGCGGCAGCAGCAAGAAAATAGAAACCCAGCTCAGGTCTCTTGGGGCCTTCGAAGCCTCGCAGCCACAGGAACTTGCCGCGGAACAACGAAAGTCATCACCCTCGATTTCATCGAGAAGCGGATGATCGCAGTAGTTGTTCTCCAGGTTGCAGCCGGCCTGAAAACTCATCCATTGCTCAAAGAAGGCATTCAGTCGTCTGCTGCGTTCCTGGGCGTCAGGTGCCGCGAGCACGGCCTCGAGAAAGTCGACCGAAGCCTGCCGGGTGTCAGCCAACAAAGGGCTGAAGTGCTCACTTTTGCAATTGCAGTCGTCCATCAAGGCCTGGTGGGCAAATCCGTCCGGTCCCGCTTCGTGGGTTTGTTCCAATACCTCGATCCAATT
>JAUVAM010000649.1 GCA_030591745.1 Deltaproteobacteria bacterium | reverse complement strand
TGCCGTGTTGCAGCCGGAAGAAGTCCTGGTGGACGAGGTGGTGGCCGTGGTGAACAAGCACGTCATCACCTTGAGCAGAGTGCGTCAGGAGTCGGCCTTGATCCTGGTGGAGCGCCGCGGAGAGGCCGGCTTGTCGCATCAGGTCACCAAGGCCTTCATGGGCCAGGTTTTGGACTTTCTGATCAACCAGCGGGTTTTGCTGGATGAGGCGCGGCGAGTCAAGCTGCCGCAGGTGAGCGATGAAGAGATTCGGCGTTTGCTTGCCGGATTCAAGGCGAGATTTCTTGATGCCGAGACATTCGCTCGCTTTCTTTTTGCCCATAGCATGACGGAGGAGGGCATCGTTGAGGTTTTGGTCAGGCACCTCCGGGTTGAACGACTGAAGGAAAGCAAGGTGCGTTCGATCCCCAAGCTGAGTGAGGCCGCTGTGCGTTCTTACTACGAGGCCAATCGGGCTCGTTTCGGGGGGGCGGATTATCAGACGGTGGCCGAGGCCATTCGTCACCGTCTGGCAGGCGAGCGCAAGGAGAAGGAATTGGCGCGATGGGTTTGGGAGCTTAGGCGGCGTGCCGAGGTGAAGGTTCTGGTGGAGATCGGTCATGCGGAAGGGGACGCCCCGTGAGTGATGTTGATCGAATGCTGCTGGCCGATGCAAGCCCCGCGGATTTGGACGACATCCTTTGCGTGGAGAATGCCTGCTTCAAGGACCCCTGGGCTGCATCCAGTTTTCTTGCCGAGATGGAGCATCCCTGGAGTTTTTTCAGGGTTTTGGGCCCCGCTCGGGCCCAGGGGGCTGAACTGGCAAAGGTATTGGCTTTCCACATCGCCTGGTTCCTGGAAGGAGAGATGCACATTCTCAATCTGGCGGTCAAACCGGCTTTTCGAGGTCAAGGCCTGAGCCGTGTGCTGCTCAAAGATGGTCTGGAGGCATTCGCAAGTCGGGGCGGGGGCACGGTCCATCTGGAGGTGCGTCGCTCCAATTTGGCAGCCCAGGGGCTGTACCACGGCTTTGGGTTCAAGGCGGTGGCCATTCGCGAGGGCTATTATCGGCGCGAAAAAGAAGACGCCATCGTCATGATGTTGCCGGTGGCTTCATCCGCGGCTGAAGAATTCGAGGCGAAGCGGGTCGTGAGGACTGGCACATGACGGCTTGTCGAGAAGAGGCCAGGCTGGTGGAACTCACAGCCCTTTCGGCCGACTGTATCAGGCTGGGCTTTGATGCGCCCGAGGTGGCGTCCAGGGCGAGGCCGGGGCAGTTCGTCATGCTCGGCCCGCTGGCGGAAGACTCACTTGATCCATTTTTGAATCGGCCATACTCCATCCATCGTCAGCCTCAGACCGGACGGATCGAACTCCTGGTGGCGAGGGTGGGGCGGGGCAGTCGAGCTTTGGCCGAACTGCGGGTGGGTGCGCGTTTGCCCCTCTTGGGTCCTTTGGGTCGTGGTTTTTCTTGGCCAGCGCCACCCGCCCAGGCCTTGTTGCTGGGGGGAGGCGTAGGGGTCGCGCCCTTGTTCTTTTTGGCCGAGACCCTGGTGAGCCAGGGCGTGAAGGTTTGTTTGGTGCAGGGGGCCGCTACGGCCGCGCGGCTGGTGTCGACGGAGGCACTCTCGCGATCGGGCGTGGAGGTCATCGTCTATACCGACGACGGCAGCGCGGGGCTCAAGGGTTTGGCCACCGAAGGAGTCGAGCATTGCTTCGATGAGCGAAAGCTCGATTCAAAGTTGCTTTACATGGCCTCTTGCGGACCGACCCCCATGTTGCGCGCCTTTGCCGCTTGGGCTGAGCGGCAAGGCCTGTCCGCCCAGCTGTCTTTGGAGAATCACATGGCCTGTGGAACCGGTGCCTGCATGGGTTGCAGCTTGATCATGGGCAAGGAAGCCAAGCGGGTT
>JAUVAM010000214.1 GCA_030591745.1 Deltaproteobacteria bacterium | reverse complement strand
GCATCACAACCAGCCCCACAGCTCCCGCCGCAGCCGTCCGAACCGCATTCGCGCCCCGCACAATCAGGCATGCAGCCCTCACACAGACCCGTCGTCTCATTGCAGATTTCGGTCGCACCACAACCAGCCCCGCAGCTCCCGTCGCAGCCGTCCGAACCGCATTCGCGCCCCGCGCAATCAGGTGTGCAGTCCTCCAGGGCAAAACCATATCTGCCACAGGAAAGACATGTCCCTCCAATAATCAACACAAAAACCAAGCCCGCCAGGGTTTGGCGATTCATTTTCATGTCCAAAAATGACCTCACAAAACAAAGTATACACTTGCCCTGATGATGAACTGTTTTTTCTTGATCGTCCTTGTATCTTTGGATATATGGATATTTATATATCTGGAGAACAACATGCCCAAAAAGAAGACCCAGTACCTCGTTCGAAACGATGCGCATGCCGCCAAGGAGGCCGCCGAGACGCTTAAAGCGGTGGCCCACCCCATGCGCCTGCGCATCGTGGCCATCCTGGCGGAAGCCCAAACCCACGTCAACGCCCTGGCCGAAGAGCTGGGCACCAGCCAGTCCACAATCTCTCAGCAACTGCGCATCTTGCGCATGCGTGGGCTGGTGACGGCTACGCGCAAAGACGGTCATTCGGTCTACCGATTGGATGAACCCCACCTGCTGCAGATGCTGGACTGCATCGACGGCTGGGTCCAAAAAGACGAGGCCTAAAGCCATGTCTCAATTATCCCGAAGACAATTTCTCCAAGTTTCGGCCGCCACCACGGGGGCCGTGGCCATAGCCAGCAAACAAGCCTCAGCCCACGAGACGGTGCAACGGCGCAAAGGCCTGCACGGCGAGGAAGAAGCCCTACTCATCCCCTCCATCTGTGAGATGTGCTTTTGGAAATGCGGCATCCGCGGCAAAGTCGTGGATGGCAAGTTGGTGCGCATCGAGGGCAACCCGGAACACCCCCTGTCCAAGGGTCGCCTTTGCGCTCGTGGCAACGGAGCCCTCGGGCTTCTCAATGATCCGGACCGCATCAAGCAGCCCATGGAGCGGGTCGGGCCTCGAGGCACGGGGCGTTTTCGACCCATTTCCTGGGCCAAGGCCTTCGCCCGAGTTGGTGCTGAATTTCAGCGCATCTTGTCCCAACACGGCCCGGATGCCCTGGGCTTCTTCGGCCATGGCACCAGCGCCAAGTATCCGCGCTCGGCGCTGGAGCACTTAGGCAGCCACACCATCTCCTCGGCCAGCTACTTTCAATGCAGGGGACCCCGAGAGGCCGGCTACACACTGACCTTCGGCATGACCCCGGGCAGCCCGGAACGCATTGAC
Organism: Deltaproteobacteria bacterium; assembly: GCA_030591745.1. The sequence goes on along the minus strand of JAUVAM010000214.1, from coordinate 5,418 downwards.
CTGGAGAAGGCCAAGTTGGTGGTGCTCATCGGCTCCCACATCGGCGAGAACGTGCACGTAAGTCAGACCGGTGGTCTGATGGATGGCCTGGCCACCGGCACCAAGTTGGCGGTGGTGGATCCCCGATACTCGGTGGCCGCATCCAAATCGGACTGGTGGTTGCCCATTCGCCCCGGCACGGACACTGCCTTGCTCCTCTCCTGGATCCACCTGCTGATCGAAAAGGATCTCTACGACAAAGAATACGTGGAAGCCTATGGCCAAGGATTCGAAGAGCTGGCTCGTCACGTCAAACCCTACACGCCCGAATGGGCCCAAGAACACACAGGCCTGCCCGCCGACTTCATCCGCGAAATCGCCGAAGAAATGGGCCGGGCCAAACCGGCCGTGGTCATCCACCCGGGGCGCCAAACCACCTGGTACGGCAACGACACCCAAAGAGCCCGCGCCATGGCCATCCTCACCGGCCTTTTGGGTGCCTGGGGTCGTGAAGGCGGGCTCTTTTATCCAAGCCCCATCAAGCTGGGCAAGTGCCCCTGTGACCCAAAAGAAGATCCCAGCCAGGCCCTCTGCCCACAGGATCAATACCACTTCCGCGACGAAGGCATGCCGGCCCATTGCATCATCGAAAACAGCATGGGCCCCAAACCGGCGGTGCGTGCCTGGTGGATCTGGGGGCAAAATCTATTGCAATCCGCCCCCAATCCCCAGCGCTCCATCCAGGCCCTGAAAAACCTGGAGTTCGTCTGCGTCACCGACATTCTGCCTTCCGAAATCGCCCAGTTCGCGGACATCCTGCTGCCCGAATCCACTTACCTGGAACGTTTCGACGGCGCCTTTGCCGTGCGTCATGCCCTGGAGCCCTTCATCGCCCTGCGGCAGCCCTTGGTCCCCCCCTTACACAACACCAAGGATGGCTTCTCTATCGTCAAGGGCGTCATGAACGCCATGGGACGCAAAGACTGCCTGCCTTGTGACAGCATCGAAGAATACATTGAACTCCAACTAAAACCCGCTGACTTGAGTCTGGAAGAACTTATGCGCAAAGGCGTCGTCCCCACGCCGGGACGCCCCTACCGAGACAAACCAAAATTCTACACGCCGTCGAAAAAAATTGAATTCTTCTCCCAGGAGTTGGCCAAACGAGGCCACCCGCCCATGCCCATCTACCAACCCCCGGAGAAAAACCCCAAGGGCTCCCTGCGCCTGGTGTCAGGCCGCACGCCGTACCACACCTTCGCCCGCAGCATGAACAACAAACTACTTCATGCCCATGCACCGGAAAATCCGGTCGTCATCAACGCCGACCAGGGCCGGGGCATGGGCCTCAAAGACGGCGATCGGGTGCAGCTGGAAAACACCGACGGCCTGCGCTCCCGCGAAGGACGAGTGCAACTCAATCCCGGTATCCGACCTGGACTCGTCTATACCTGGCATGGTTTCGGGGTGCGTTCGCCTGATCTAAAAACAGCGTTCAAAAGTGGTTTCTCGGACAACTTCCTGATGACCCGCTTCGCCGTGGACCCGGAAACAGGCTCCACGGGCATGCGGGTTAACTTCGTCAAGCTGGTCCGAGCCGGCAAGACCCTCGACGCCCCCGAGGTGGACGACCCGGTGGCTGCGCTGCGTCGTGAGCGCGGCAAAGCCGCCAGTCGAAAAGCCCCGACCAAACCCGCCACCAAGAAGGCTGCTCCAGGCCTGACTGCTCCGGTGCCGGAAGACGAAGGACCGCCTCCGGGCGGGTGCTGAGGAGACTGACATGGCACGTTTTGGCATGGTCATCGACATGGAGCGCTGCGTGGGTTGCGGCGCATGCGTGGTCGCATGCGAGACCGAATGGGACACACCGCCTGGCTCAAAACGCCGGCGCGACTGGGTCATCGACATCCCCACCGAGGGCAGTTTCCCGCAGGTGGAACGCTCGGTTTACGTGGGCCTTTGCAATCATTGTGACGAACCGAGCTGCATTCCCGCATGCCCCACGGGCGCCACCTATCAGGACGAACAGGGCCGGGTCCTGGTGGACGAGGAGGTTTGCATCGGCTGCGGCTTCTGTGGAGTCGCCTGTCCCTACAAAGCTCGCTTTTTCAACCCGGTCAAAAAGAAAATCGACAAATGCACATTCTGCGCACCCCTGGTGGACAAGGGCATCGAGCCAGCATGTGTGCAGACCTGCATCACCAAGGCCCGCATCTTCGGTGATCTGACCGACCCGAAAGGCGAAATCCACGATTTGGTCTATCGACAAGGCGCGCGGCGCTTGGAGACCGAGGAGGTCGCCATCGGCCCCAACGTCTACTACCGGGGAGACGCAGGGCGCATCGACATGGTCTTAGCGCATCACCCGCCCAACCCCAAGGGTCTCGAACCACCCCTGGCCGGTCGCTTCTGGGAAAAATTGGCCAGGCCTTTCATGCTCGGCATGCTGGGTGTCACCTTCGCCGGCCAAGCCCTGGCCTTCTTTACTCAGTTGGCCAAGGGCGAAGAGTTCGGCAAGTTCACACCACCGCCCGGGGATGACGATCAAGACCTGCCCGGCGCCATGGACCCTGATCAGAAAACAGACAAGGAAGAGAGGACTGGCCATGAGTCGCATTGAACAAGCGCTGCATAGTTTGCGGCATTGGTTCGTGCCCACGCCCATGCCGGACAAGCGCTACCCGCCGCCAAAGGCCGGCGCCAAAATGAAAAAACACGACGTGGCCGTGATCTGGCTACATTGGTTTAACGCCATGGTCTGGATGATGGAGTTGGTGACGGGCGCGGCCTTGATACTGAGCCCCAAATACCAATTGGCACCTGACTTTTTCCAAAGCATGGTCCTGGGCGTCTTCGGCTCACGGGCCAATCTCTTGAATTTTCACATCACGGTGGGCGTGATCTGGATTCTCGGCATGTTGCCCTACGCCGTGTTTGGATACCGACGTTACCTCAAGGGCTTCTTGCAAAACCTGCGACTGGACCACGACGACGTCCTCTGGCTGTACAGAAAAACCTTAAGCATCTTCGGCAAGGACGTGCAACTCCCCCCCCAGGGCTCATACAACGCGGGCCAAAAAGTGTTCGGCATCTTAGTTGTGGTGGCAAGCCTCCTCATCGGCATCACCGGCCTGATCATGACCTTTCATCCCTTCTCTCCTTTTTGGGTTGGCTGGTCCATCGTCATCCACTTCATCGCCGTGGGCATGGTTTTCTCCGGCATCTTCGTACACATCTACATGGCCGCCTTCATGCCCAACGAGCGGCCGGCCTTTTTCTCCATGTTCTCAGGTCAAGTGGATGCCCAATACGCCTATCACCATCACTACAAATGGTATCAGCAACTCCTGCACGACTGCCATGAGCGAAAGGCCCCGTGTCAAGAGGAGAGCGTGACTTCCGACGACAGCCAACACGAGGAACGCGATGAAACTGAAAGATGAACGCTACTGGAATCCCTATGCCGCTGGCGTAGCCCTGGGCCTTTTGGTGCTTGTGGCCCTCGTCTTGACAGGCAAGGGCGTCGGCGCCTCCGGCACCTTCGCCCGGTTGACCGCCTGGGTGACCCACTGGGTGGCACCGGACTTCGTCGAACAACACGGCAGCTTCAAGTGGTATTTCTGGCGTGGTGCCCATCCCCTGAACTACTGGCTTACCTTCGTCACCATCGGGACGGCCTTAGGCGGCCTTGTCTCGGGCATCTTCGCCGGACGCAACAAGACTGAGGTCCAACGGGGTCCCAGGGCTTCTGTGATCTTGCGACTGGTCCTGGCCTTCGGGGGCGGCGCACTCGTCGGCATCGGTTCGCGACTGGCCCGCGGTTGCACCAGCAGTCAGGGCATCGTGGGCGGCGGGCTGATGTCCGTGGGCTCCTGGATTTTTCTCATGTCCGTCTTCGCCGGTGCCTTTGCGCTGGCGCTGGTGGTAAGGAGGCAGTGGCGATGACCACCGGACCTTTGCACATTGCGGAAGCTTATGGATTGCTCACGACGATCCCCGTCTACCTGCTGATTGGCTTTGCCTTCGGCTTCATCTTGGAAAGGGGCGGTTTCGGCGACTCCCGCATCATCGTGGGGGTGCTGTACTTGAGGGACTTTCGCGTACCCAAGGTTATGTTTACCGCCATCCTGACCATCATGGTGGGTGCCTATTTTCTGGGTGCCATGCGGGTGCTCGACTTAAGTGAATTGAGCCTCTCTCCCACATGGATCTGGCCGCAGTTGGTGGGCGGGCTCATCTTCGGCTTCGGTTTCGTGGTCGGCGGTTTTTGTCCGGGCACGGCCCTGGTGGGCGCGGCCAATCGCAAACTGGATGCCGTGGCCTTCATCGCGGGTGTTCCGGCTGGCATTTTTGCCTTCGCCCTGGCCTTCGACTTCCTCAAGGACTTTTTCAACAGTTCGGCCATGGGCAAGTTGACCCTGCCCGGCCTCCTGGGGATTCATCCCGCCTGGATTCTCTTGGCCGCTTCGCTCTTTGCGTTCTTCTTTTTCGGCTTCGGCAACCGCATGGAAGCCTTCTGGGCCGAGCGGGAAAAAAAAGGAGGCGAGTCATGAAACTATTCGTCTTTGATAAGCAGCTCAAAATTGGCCTGCTCGTTCTCTTGGGTCTGAGTTTCTTGCTCTGGCTGACGCCTGCTTTTCCCCTGCCGGAAGGCCGAACCTGGGGTCTGCTGGGTGAAGAATGCGTGGAGAAAAGCGCCCTGGATGTCGGGGGCATGAGCGCCGCCGAATTTGACCAGCAAGCTCGCAACCAGCCCAAGAGACTGCGCGTGATCTTCGTGGGCGATAAATCACCAAAACTTGCCGACAAGCTGCCCGAAGGCACACAGGTCGAGAACCTCCTGCCCGAAGAAATTTTCTCACCCTTTCGACGCCTCTGCAGCGGCAAGGCCAAGAGTTTGGTCTTCTTGGACTCAAATGGCCAAAGCGGCTTGGCCTGGCGTGCGGCCCTGCTTTACTCTTTGAATAACTGTCCGGCCACTTGGCTTCAAGACGGGGTGCAGGGTTACCTGAAATGGAAAGAAACAAGTGGCGAGAAGGTACGATTCAATCCCTCGCTACGTCCCCATGGCGCGGTATTACCTCGCCCCGGCGAGACTCCGCCCCCGCTTTCAACCCAAAAACCCTAAAAACTACACCAAACTATACTTAGTCTACCATCTTGCTTGACTTTATCCGCCCCTAGTGTATCCTGATATCGCAATATTGCAATATCAGGAAGGGAGTTGGGTACATGTCGCATTGTTGTGAAGACCCCCGGGCCGCTGAAGAGGCAGTCGAAATTCTCAAGGCCATCGCCCACCCCCTGCGCTTGCGCATCGTGGCCATCCTCTGCTCGGAGGAACTGCACGTCAATGCCCTGGCTGATCGTCTGGGCATCGCCCAGGCCATGGCCCGCCAACAGTTGCGCATTCTTCGCATAGTAATTCCATTTAAATCT
>JAUVAM010000290.1 GCA_030591745.1 Deltaproteobacteria bacterium | reverse complement strand
GTCTCGACCATGAGCCAACAGAACATCGAAGCCAAAGCAGCCGCAAAAATCCCGGTCACCATCGACGGCAAGACCATCGAGGTTATCCCGGAAACGACTGTCTTAGCCGCAGCCAAGCAGGCCGGCATCTTCATCCCCTCCATCTGCAACTCGGAAATGCTGGAGCCCTACGGCGCCTGCCGGGTCTGTTCGGTGGAGGTGGACTTGGGCGGAGGCAAGACCAAAATGGTCACCTCCTGCAACTACCCAGTCCGCAAACCCCTCACCGTGAACACGCAGAGCGAGCGTGCCTTGCGCACTCGCAAGCTGGTGCTGGAAATGATGCTGGCCCGCTGGCCCAACGTAAAAATCGTGCGCGACATGGCCAAGCACGCCGGTGTAGAGACACCGCGCTTCACTCACCCCAAGCGCAACGAATCCGAAAACGCCTGCATTCTCTGCGGCAAGTGCGTGCGAGTATGTCGTGAGGGCGTCTGGCAGAACATCTTAGGCTTTGAGGGCCGAGGTCCTGAGCGCAGGGTGACCATGCCCTTCGACAAGCCTTTGCCCGAATGCGTGGGCTGCGGAGCCTGCGCTTTTGTTTGCCCGACGGGCGCCATTCAGATGAAAGACGATCCCAATGGCCCGGCCGACTGGGGCCGAATTCGCAAAGCCGGCATGGTGGTCACTCGGGAAATGATCCTCTTAGACGATGAACAATGCGGCATGCGCCGCGCCGGCACGGGGCACCTGGTCGAGATCATGGACGACTACGATCTCTTGCCGGTGAAAAACTACCGCTTCGGCTCCCATGAAGACATCGGCAAAATCTCTTCACCGGTGCTCATTGAAAAATACTACCGGCAAGACATACAGGACGGATGCGCCTTGGGTTGCGACATGGCCTGCGCCAAGGGCGTGGACAACTTTGAGCTCAAGACCGGTCCGGACAAAGGCAAGCGCGTTTTGGTGGACGGCCCGGAATACGAAACCCTGGGCGGCTCGACCAACATGGGCATCTTCAATCTCGAGTGGACCATCGAGATAAACTATTACTGCGACCAGTACGGCGTCGACACGATCTCCTACTGCACGCTGATGGCATTCGTCATGGAATGCTATGAAGCCGGGGTATTAAACAAAGAACGCACCGGGGGTCTGGACCTGTCCTTCGGCGCCCAGGATGCCTCCATGGAAGTCCTGCACCAAATGGCCCGCGGTGAAGGCTTTGGGCTGGTGGCGGGACTCGGCGTCCGACGCATGAAGAAAAAATTCGCGGACGAATACGGCGCTGATCCGGCTTTTCTGCAAGACATCGGCATGGAGGCCAAAGGCCTTGAGTATTCCGAGTACGTGACCAAAGAGAGCCTGGCCCAGCAAGGCGGCTACGGCATCGCCTTGAAGGGTGCCCAACACGACGAGGCCTGGTTGATCTTCATGGACATGGTCAACAAGCAGATCCCCACCTTCGAAGACAAAGCCGAGGCCCTGCATTACTTCCCCATGTGGCGCACCTGGTTCGGTCTCAATGGTTTGTGCAAACTACCCTGGAACGACGTAGAGCCGGAAGACAACGCGGAGACCGACGAGCCGGCCAAGGTGCCCAAGCACGTGCAGACCTACTGTGATTTCTTCGCCGGCGTCACCGGCAAGGAAGTCACCCCGGTGGATCTCATCAACCAGAGCGAACGGGTGTACAATTTCCAGCGCATCTTCAACTTGAAGATGGGCTTCGGCCAGCGCGCCCACGACGTCATCCCCTATCGTTCGGTGGGCCCGGTGACCAACGTAGAATACGAATCCCGCGCCGAGCGCTACGACACCCAGCTCAAAGAAGAAGTCGGCTTCGATCCCAAGGGCAAAAGCACGGACGAAAAACGCCTGGCCCTGCGCAAGTGGCGTGAAGACCGCTACGAAAAACTCCTAGACGCCGTCTACAAACGCCGCGGCTGGATCGAAAACGGCATCCCCACCCAGGATACCGCCAAGAGGCTCGGCATCGACAAGATGGACGGTCTCATGGATCTGCTCAAAGAGCACGGCGCCTAAAGAGCATGCCCATCCAGGTCAACGGAGAGCGCCACCCCTGGCGCGAAGGCCTGACCGTCACGGCCCTGATGAAAGAACTCAAATTCTCCTTCCCCATGAAGACCGTCTTCATCTAGGGAAAACGAATTCCCAAGGTAGAACACCCCTACACCCTCATCGCCGATGGGGATGAAATAGACGTGGTGCATTTGATGAGTGGGGGCTGAGCTTAAGCGTTTAGAGCTTGGTCAATATTTCCGCACCATCCGAAGTCACAAGAATTGTATGCTCGAATTGGGCACTCAGCGATCCATCTTTGGTTCTGACCGTCCAGCCATCATCAGGGGAAATGACGACTTTCGATGAGGTTCCCATGTTGATCATGGGCTCAATTGTAAAGGTCATTCCCTCTTTCAATTTGATTCTATTCTGCAGACTGTAATGATGCAGGACCAGGGGGTCTTCATGAAATCCCCGACCGATCCCATGCCCGCCCAGTTCCGTGACAATGGAGTAACCCAATTTCTTAATAAACTGTTCAATCTCCCTGCCGACCTCATAAAGGTATTCACCTGGCTTTACCGCATTAATTCCGCGAAGCATCGCTTCTTCCGTAGAGGACACGAGTTTTCTAGTTTCGCTTTTCACGTCTCCAACAAGAAAGGTCTTGGAAGTATCCCCATGAAAACCATCCAGGATGACGGTTACGTCGACGTTGACAATATCTCCATCCTTCAAGATCGCCTTGGCGGATGGAATCCCGTGACAGACGACGTCGTTGATGGATGTACAGATACTTTTAGGAAACCCCTGGTAGTTCAATGGGGCGGAAATCGCGCCATGCTCTTTTGTGAACTTCTCACAGAGATCATTCAAACGCAGCGTCGAAGTGTCTTTTTTCACAAAAGGCTCAATATAAGCCAAGAGCCCGGCAGCCAGCCTTCCGGCTTTCCTCATTTTTTCTATTTCATGTTTGCTTTTTATTATTATCATGGTTTCGCCAGTCTTGCTCTTTGACCAAAAATGGTCAATGCCCCCCTCCAGAAGAAAGAGAAGAGAGGGACGGAGGCCCTGGGCTCCCTAGACTAAAATCCCACTTCGGCGTAAGCTTGAGTCATGCCAGTTGTGTTCAGATACAAAGGATATCGGTTCTTTTTCTATTCGAATGAGGGCAACCCCAGGGAGCCTTTGCACATTCATGTACGCAAGGGCGAGGCGGTCGCAAAATTCTGGCTTGAACCAACGGCCTGTGTGGCCGAAGCATACGGCATGAAATCCAGCGAACTTCACGAATTGCTGCTGGTGGCAATCGAGAAAAAGGCCATTATTGAGGGGTACTGGAATGAACACTTTGGGAACTGACACAAGAGCCAAAAGAATCTGGTTCGACGATGACACGCTGTGGATCGATTTTGCTGATGGCCGCCAACTCGGGGTTCCGCTCGCGTATTTTCCGCGCCTTCTCAAGGCCAGCCCCCAACAACGAGACAAAGCCATCATCAGCGGCGGCGGCAGCGGCCTGCACTGGGAGGAGCTCAATGAAGACATCTCCGTTCCCGCGCTGCTGATGGGCGTCGGGGATCAGGCCAAGAAAGCCAGCTAGTGGTTCTTGAGCAAGTGGGGGCTAAGGGGTGCAACCCTCTCTGCCAACAATAGTGGTCGCGGTAGAGCCACCCCTTAGAGGTGCCCCCCGCACAGATCCCGGCGAGCGCTACTAACGCACCGGGCTCCTGCCTCGGGTCAAACGCGCAAACGTTGTTCCGGATAAAGATGCATCACGCGCGCATTGGGTATCCAGCGTCTTACCAGTCGTTTCATTCGCTTCCAGTTCATCCGCGTCTTCTGGCTCCGACGTTTCAACGTCCTGAACCATAACTTGATGACCTCAATGCGAAACAAGCCAACTGCTGCTTGGTTTCGGGGGACAGAGAAGTACTGCATATGTCCCCTCACCACCGACTTTAGCCAGGCACCCACTTCAGGGACGGGGTCGTGCATGCGTCGCCTCAATTCCTGCTTGATTTCTTTTAGCTTGGCACGCATCCTCTTTCGCTTCGTTTGCCGGAGTACCGCGAACTTCCCATTTCTCTTCCTTCCGCAACAGTGCGTAAATCCAAGAAAGTCAAAGGTCTCGGGTTTGCCCTGGCCTCTTTGTTTGCGGTTTTCGGCCGCGAATCGACCAAACTCTATCAACCGCGTTTTGTCAGGGTGCAATTCCAAATTGAATTTGCGGAATCGCTCCCGCAAGTCTCTCAGGAACCGCTCGGCATCCGATTTGGTTTGGAACCCAGCGCATATGTCGTCGGCATACCGAATGATGATGACATCACCATGGGTCTGCTTCCGACGCCACGACTGAGCCCAGAGGTCGAACACGTAGTGGAGATAGATGTTCGCCAACAACGGGCTAATGCTACCGCCCTGCGGCGTACCTTCCTCCGTCCGCGTTCGCTTCCCGTCCTCCAACACGCCGGCTTTCAGCCACTTCTTGATGTGCCGCACGACGCGTTGGTCCGCGATTCGATGCTCGACGAACTTCGTTAGCCATTCGTGGTCGACGGCATCGAAAAACCCACGAATGTCCGCATCGAGCACCCAGCTCACCTTCTTTCGCACCAGCCCAACCGTGAGCGCATCCAACGCATCATGTTGGCTTCGCCCTGGTCGGAACCCGTACGAAAACCCGAGAAAGTCAGTCTCATAGATGGCGTTCATTACCTCCACAGTGGCTCCCTGGACAATTTTGTCTTCCAGGGCAGGCACGCCGAGTGGCCTTTGCCTACCATCTGCTTTTGGTATGTACACCCTCCTGACTGGCTTAGCCCGGTACGCCCCTCGTTTCAGCCGTGCAGAGAGGTCCAGGAGATTTTCCTCCAGGTCTTCTCCGTAATGCTGCCATGTCTCTCCGTCTACTCCGGCCGCGGCTTTGCGCTTCATCGCGAAGTACACTTCCCGCAGTCGGTCGACGTCGTACACATGGTGCCAGAGGGCGGTGAACCGCAGCTCCTTATCCCGGCACGCTGCTTGCCGTACCCGCTCCAGCTTACTTTGCAAGGCTTTCCGGCACTGTGTCCGGCCCTTGTTTTGCTGGCTCGGGTTTCCCTTGGCCAGGCCCCTTTCCTCCACTTGCTCCGCCACCAGTGGCGCACCACTGACTTTGTTCGCAGGCTTCTCAGGTCTTATTGGCCTGTCCGACTTCCCATGACTGTTCATCGTCGGGTTACCCCTTTCGGGTTTCCGACGCGGACCAGGTCGCCGTTTCTTATCCTGGCCAGTCATGGGATCTCCCGGCTCCCGCACAAGGTGCTTGAGTGCATGCACAGGGTCTCTGACCACGCAGGGCCTGTCAGCAACTCGCATAACGCTGCCCACAGTTTCGCCTTCCGCCTCGTGGCACGGCGTCGGCACCCTGATGTAGGGATTTCGCGGCTCAATACCTGGCCTACACCTCCCCCTGTCAACGCTTCGCAACCATGGTTGCCCACGCCTACGCATGACTCGGGGCTGCTGTGACTCGCTATGTCTTCAGCATATAGAACTTTCATCTACAACACCTTGCCGGTTTGTGCCGGCGCACGCAACGTCCCCTCCCTGTTTCCTATTAATTTATTCCTTCCCATTGAATTTCAAAAGATATACATTCGGTAAGTACATCAACTTAATTGACTCTTTTTGTTGTGTATGGTGAAGCCATTTGGATGGTGGTGGCCGGCGGGTTGTAGTATGGTGAAACGCACCT
>JAUVAM010000498.1 GCA_030591745.1 Deltaproteobacteria bacterium | reverse complement strand
CCTCCTGCCATCAAGAGGCAAAAAACCCCTCACGCAAAACGCACTCTGGGTTGTGATGAGCGAGGACGAATCCTTCTTGAAAAAACTGGCAGCCTCGCGCCAGGTCCAAGGGGCCGACGACCCAGGTCCCGATGTACCCGTATGGACGGACAGTTACAGCAATCTGATCCAGCTACTCAAATGAGAACCGGTCCACATTTTTCAATAGGCCCCTTTCAAAAAGAGACCCAAGTTCCGGCTATTGGGATGGGGGATATCCAGTCCAGGATGTGGCTCCATGTCTTCCAGGTAGTTCACCCAAGCATCGCGGTTGTATCGATGCGCCCCTGACACCGCCCCGTACATGGTGCCCGAATACCAGAGCAACTCCAGGCAAGCCAACAGCGCACCGACGCCGTATTGTTCTCGCCGAAAGGCCTCGTAAGTGGCCACGCCGAAAATCCCATTCCACACAAATGCGGTTAAGCCGATGCTGTACTGCTCCAGGTAGAAATGCCCGAGACCGGGGACCACGCTCAGCAAACCAGCAAGCCAAGGCCGCTTGTGGGGCAATGCATCCGCCTTGTCCATGATCCCAAGCAGAGTCAGGGCATTGGGTCCCAGGCTGTGCTCCAAGGTCAGGTATCCAAGGGCCTCTCGAGCCCTCTCGAGGTCACCCTGTCGCAGACGAATGCAGGCCTCGAGGTATCGGCCCATGCCGGCCGATTCCTGGCTGGCTTCGCTCATGCGCAATACATCCAGCCGCAGCAGTGCCTGGACATAACGCTTGTCCAGGTACAAAGCCCTGGCACCGGCCAGCAGGGCGCTTTTCTTAATCTGAGCAGGGGCCGCCTGTTTTTGCAGATCCTCAAAAACCGCCAAAGCCGCCGCATAACGCTGCCCCAGCAAGTAACTCTCTCCAATGCACATGCGGACCCAGGGCGCTATCGCCGACTGGGGTCGCCGAAACAAATGGCGCTTGTACTCGGTGATGGCTCGATAATGATCCCCTTCGAGGAAAAGATGCTCCGCAAAGCCCAGGGTATCAGAGGCCACTGGCGGAGTGCCGCGATCCTGGGCCAGAACCGACCAGGAGCACAACAAGCTTAAAAAGAGGGTCCAATAGAACATGCGATCAGATGCTTGAGAAATCCAACTGCAAGCTGGGCACCATGTCCAAGGTCAAGCCGGCCATACTCAAAGAAAGAGTGGGGTTTCCAGCGGTGGTCGTCGATACCTGAAAAACAACCTGGCCTGCCCCATCGGTGGTCCCTGCTGCCGGCTCCATGCTGTCTTCAGCAGCCCGATCCGATTCCAAGCTCAAGCTCAATCCAACTACCGGCCCTGAGTCATCGGTGATGGTCACCGTCACGGGGATGCGTCCGCCGGGCTGCAGTTGCTCCAGAGCCCCCGCGCTCAAATTCGCGCCGTGGCGGAACAAGACCATGTTGGAAGCGACGTTCGAATTCTCAATGCCCTGCAAGCGCAAGTTGAACATGGGCGCGCCGGCATGCATGCTGGACGCAACGAAGGTCACGGCCTGCCCCCCGATCGACGCCTGGGAAGCCGGCTCCACCAAATCCAAACCTGCCTCCCGATCGGAAATCAACTCAAGCGGCACCCCATCGACATTGGAGACAAGGGTAGCTTCAAAACTCACTTGCCAACCGGAAGCGCTCAGAGAAACGGGTCCAGTCTCCATGCCCAAGCTGAGGCCCAAGTCCAGGTCCAAAGAATCACCCAAAAGAATGTTGTCCGGCTGCAAATATAACTGCAGCTTGGGGTAACCCGCTGAAGAGGAACGCAGGGTGAAGACCACTTGCCCAGCTGAGTCCGTGATACCCTCGGCGGGTTCCAGGAGGTCGCTTGCCCGATCGCTCGCCAGGCGTATGGCCACATCGGACACGGCCAAGCCTTCTGCATCAACAACGGTCGCGGTCACATCCGCTTGCAGCGCTCCATTCGAATAACCGACCTCCGTGGCTTGCAGATTTGCATCCGCGGGCTCCGGCTTTTCATCACCGCCACCGCAACCCACGCATACGATCAAAGCGAGCACCCACAAGCCGCGTCCATTCCATTTTGATACCGACATGCCCAAAGCCTCCTCTTGCGTAATTTCCATCATCCGGCATAAGCCTCATCCTGCTCGATCTTGGCCAGCGTCCAGTCGAACTGACCCGAGCTGAGATGGGCATCGCAATGCGCACAACGTCCATTCATGGTCGCTTTGATCGGGGCACCGCAGCTTGGGCACTGGCCGGCCGCCTTGCCCGAGCCGGGCTCGAAGCCCTTACGCCGCATGAATGTCCAGTATTCACTGAAAACACGAGCCTGGCTCTTGGATCCGGCCACCAGCTCGTCACCCCGCAAGGTGTAATCGATCATGGAGGCTCGGATTCTGAGGGTGGCCATCTCGTAAAACGCGTCCTGATCCAGCTTGACCAGGCTGGCGTCCTGCACCTCGACCTGCTCGATGACGTTGCGCATACCCTTGCCGCGGTAACGTTCCATCCAGAAGAGATGCACCTGGTACAATCGATCCGACTCGAAGGCCCGGGCCTGCTCCCATTTTCCGGAAGTCCAAGCCGCCTGGAGTCGAAGGAATACTTCCTGCGCCCGCTCTTTGAGATGCCCCAGAGACTCACCGGGGTAACGCATCGCAAAATCCCGAGCGGCCACGTCCAATTCCGGATCGTAGAGGGTGGGGAAATTCGAGCCCAACTCATGACCAGAGAGGGAAAGCGGCCTGTCTATCCGCCACTCGCGCGACATCTCCTCCGCACTCCGGAGCTTCCAATGGAACAGGCCTGGGCGCACAGCTTGATCGCAGTATGCACAGACGCCCTTCACATCCAACTTCAGGGGACTGCCGCAGCTTGGGCAGCCGAGGGTGCGAATGGCATCCGGCCCCTTGGAGAGCACTCCTTTATCGCGCTCAAAATTCAACTGCCAGCGTGCAAACCAGTCCTGCTGCTTAGCTCTTTCATGTGACGAATAGTTCAGCTCAACCGTGCAACTCAGGCTCCAGGCCGAAGCCAAGCCCATCACACTGCTGACATGGATGGCGCCGATGATCACCGAGTCAATCTTTTGCCCCGCCTGCTTGCTCTGTTTGTGCGTGGCTTCCAGCCCGCGGAAAAAACCTTCGTCCAGGAATGGGCGCAGGGCCTCGAGATGGCCTTCAGCCCCCTGGGCCTCAAGCAAACGGACCTGGATCATCTGGGCAAAATCCAGAAATAAAATCTCAGAAAAATTGGGGTCGTCCTGGGTGACCGAGGCCAACTGCGACTTGATCCGCAAACGGGTACGGGCCAAGGCACCATGCACGTTGCGGCGAAAATTGGCCTCGGCCGAAGCGGGCAATTGGTTCTTCGTTTCCAAGTGACGGCGGAAAAGCCAATAGGCGCCAAAGATGAGCAACAAAGGCACGCCGATGGTCGGGTGTTCGATGGCGAGCCAGATCAGAAGATAGAGCAGCCCAGCGTCCCCATCCCCACCGCCACCTCCGCCACCGGAGCCACCCCCGCCGAACATGTCGCCCCCGCCCACCCTTGCCAGGGCTTCGCAGGCCACCAAAAGCGCAAAGAGCAAAACCAGCGCCACGAAGACGCGTTTCATTGTGCGTCTTGTGGGTGAAACCTTCATTCGATGACCACCGGTCGGTTGGGGATCTCGTTTGGGTTATCCGAAGCGGGCGGCATGTGGGTGCTCAGCACATCGGCCAGCGGCTTCAGACCGCCATCCAACTTATTGGAAAGATCGTCTAAAACCCGAGCCCTGAAAAAAGCGACCCGTGCTTCGTTCCACTCCGGGGAAGGCACCGCGCGCTCAATACCCACGTCCCAGCGCAGTTCCACCTCGCGCTCCAGCCACGAAACGAAAATCAACAGGCCGGAGCGATCTTGGGTCAGAGTCACCCCTCGCGCACTGAAAGCGGCATGACAACGCAAGCGCACCTG
>JAUVAM010000227.1 GCA_030591745.1 Deltaproteobacteria bacterium | reverse complement strand
GTTTTTTGGGTTTGACCGAAGGATCGAACTTGTAGAGACAACCGGACCAGGACGCCAACTCCAAAAACGCTTCTTCGTCCTCGATCTCGTCTACGTTGGCCTGAAAAACGTGACCCTCTTCGAATCGAATGACGCCCTTGCGCTGTCCGTCCCGCAGGCTGAGCTCGCCGCTTTTGCGGCGTCCTGACAAGGCCTTGATCAGCGCCAGGGCCTTGCGACCCTCTAAGGTGCCGGACAAAATTTGGGCGTTGGTGGAGACCACCCCGGCCATGGTGCCCGTGGGCGGACCTGGCATGGTTTGGTGCTCAGCCCCTTCTTGATAATCGGCGGTTAAGTCGGGTGGCGAGTCGGCGTCGGCGGATTCGGGGGGTTCGGAGGGTTCGGAGGGTTCGGGGGGGGCATCGTCCATTTCGATGACCACGCCGATTTCCTCTTCGTCATCGGCTTGCGCCGCCGGTGGGCTGGTTTTCGTGGAAGCCGGTTTGCCTTGCAACTCCTTTTGGATTTTGGCCAGGACCACGGCGGAGACGTAGGGCTTAGTGAAAAAATCAGCCACACCCATCTCGAAGGCCCGATTGATGGCCTCCGGCGAGGTGTCGGCGGAGGTCAGAAAGACGGGGATGTCGAGCTCTAAGTGATCCCGGACGAAATTCAGAAGCTGGAAGCCGCCTGTGGGCTCTAAGTGCATCTCGGCCAACAGGACGGCTACGGGTTCGTCCCGCAGACAGTTCTTAGCTGCCTCCGCGTCTCGCGCCACCCGCACTCGATATCCCTTCTTGACCAGTTTTAGCTCCAGCACCGAAGTGGCGGAGTTGTCCGAATCCGCCACCAGGATCAGGGGGCTGGATGAGGAAAGCTGTTCCTGGGTCGATTCACGGAGGACGACCTCGCCCAAAAGGTTGACGACCTGAGGATCGAAGAGCTTGCCGGCTTCGGCGCTCAGTTTGCTCAGGGCGTCTTCCGGGCTCATTTGTTGCCCTGAGGGGTTGGCCGGGTTGTTGATCAGATCCTCAAAGGCGTCCACAACAGCGATGATGCGGGATCCCACGGGGATGGAGTCTTCTCGAAGCTGATCGGGAATCCCCATGCCGTTCCAGCATTCATAGAGGTGCCCGATTGTTTGATTAACCTGGGGCGGCAGATGCACCGAGTCGAAGAGGCGGGCCGGCGTCAGGTGGTAGCGCCTGGCCCTGGGTCGATAATCTTCGATGTCGCGGATGCTCATCAGGGTCAAGTGTGCCGAGGCGCGCTTGCCGAGGTCGTGCAGATAGGCCGCGATGATGTTGTGGTTGGTGTCCAACTCGGCGAGGCCCATGCGTTCCGAGATGGCCTTGACCGTCCTGGCCACCTTGGCTGAATGCCCCTGCATGTTGGATCGCTGCATCTCCAGCAGACCGACCAGGATGTTCAGGGTTTCGATGAAGTCGTTGTCTGAGACCAGTGAGCCATCCCTCACCGCTTCGATTTGTCGGGTCCAGGAGGAGGTGACGGGCTTCTGTTTTTGATCGCGGACCACGGCCGGGCCGCTGGAGCGCGGCTGAGCCGGTTCCTGGACTTCCATCTCATGCTCGGCCGACAGGTCTTCAATCTGCTCATCGTCGTTTTCGGGAGGGGCTTCGATTTCCACCCGGATGACTTCTTCTTCCTCTTCTTCTTCGGAGTCGGGTGTGCCCACGGTTGAGCGATCTTCGGTGGGGGTTGCCTCTTCCGGCTCATCGCTGGGGCGCAGGCGTTGGCGGTCCGCCTTGGGGTCATCCATGTTTTCAAAGGACTGGATGTCGCCCCGATAATGCTTGCGGATGGCTGCCTTCACCGCGGCGCGGGAAGCCACAAATAGTCGAATGCCCGACATGCCGCAGACGATTTCCAATTCGGCTGCCGCCTCCGTGTTCTGGGGCTCTGGGGTGACCATCGCCAGGGTGTTGCTCTTTTTGTCGACCAGGATGGGCATCATGCAGTGCCGGTCGGCGAACTGCTGTGGCACTAACTTGAGCAAGCCCGCGGCCACCTTGGCTCTGGATAGACTCTGGGTGGAGACGAAGCGGGTGTTGAACTCCTTGGCCAGAAATTTCATCAGGTGTTCTTCGGTGATATAGCCCAATTCCTGCAAGGCCTCGCCGATGAGTTGCCCGGTTTCCGCTTGATGGCTCAAGCCGGAGTCCAGCTGGGCCGCGTCGATGAAGCCCGCTCGGATGAGTTTTTCACCGAACTTCACGGGATCACTCTTTCCCACCCCGATCGTTCGTATCGATCAGGTGCATTTGGCTTTTTGGTGATTCTTTGCTTTTTTTCTGCCTGATTTGCTCATTGAGCTGCTGCGTGAGTTGCTTGTTCGGCAATTCGTCTTGCCGCGGAGGCATTGCTGGCGTGGCCTCGGGCTTTTTTTCTTCTGTCTTTTCTTCTACTGTCTTTTCTTCTACTGGGGAATCCTGTTTTGCCTGCCCCAAATAGAGGTAACGATCAAAGAGTCGCTGATAGGTCGTCCAGCTCTGGCCTGCCTCGCGCTTGGCGATTTCCTTGAAGGTTTGAACCTTGGAGTCCATCTCGTCCAACAAATGGAGCATCAAGGCCTCAGCGAATTTGGGTCGACGGGGCGAGCCGAACTCGTAGCTGCCATGGTGTGACAAGATCATATGCGTGAGCATTAGCAATAGATCGTCCGGGAGTCCACCGTGCTCGCGAACCCAGTCCTTGAGCATCATGGCGCCCATGACCAGGTGACCCACAAGACGACCCTCATCCGAATAGTCGAAGTTTCGACCCTGGCCCAGTTCTTTGATTTTGCCCAGGTCGTGCAGGAAGGCCCCGGCGACAAGCAGGTCCCCGTCCAGATGGGGGTAGTGTTCGGCCATCCCGAGGGCCAACTCCATGACCGACAGGGTGTGCTCTAAGAGGCCGCCGATGTAGGCGTGGTGGATGGTTTTGGCGGCCGGTGCCCGACTGAAATCCTGGCGGAACTGTTCGTCTCGCAATGCATTCTGCAAAAGTTCCTTGAGCGGAGCGTTGCTTATGCCATCGACGATTTCGCCGACCCGGGCCAGCATCTCGCCACGATCCCGGGGGGCGCATGGCAGGTATTCCTCTAAATTCGTCTTCTCCGGATCCAGGCGAGTGACGGTGCTGAGCTTGAGCTGAACGCGTCCCTGGTAGGACACGGCGTCGGCCGTGATTTTGACGAAGTCGCCGGAATCGAAGCCAGGCTCAAATTTCTCAACGTTGTCCCAGAGGCGGGCCTCCATGGTGCCGGTGCGGTCCATCAGCACCAGGGCCAGGTAGGCCTTGCCGTTTTTGTTGAGCGGGACTTGTTTGCTTTGGACCAGGAAGTTGCCCTGGACTCGGCCCTTGTCGCGCACGTCGGCTATGAAGATTTTTCCCGCCAACCCTCTACCTCACCATGGATGTGGGTGCGTGGGTGCAGCGGCGAAGAGCCGGTTCACCAAGCAGCCGGTGGTTTTTCACCGGACTTGGCGTCTTCTTCCGACTTGTCTCCGCCCAGTGCAGGGATGCTCAGCATGTCCATACGGTAGCTGAAGTTCACCATGAAGCGGAATCCTTCGTTTTCCCTGAAGTCCGAGTCAAGAATGGGCAGCATCGAAGCGAAGGATATCAGAGCCGGACTCTTGGTCGGCATGAAGCTGACCGCCGGCGTGATGAAAATTTGTGAACCTTCTTCACCAAAGACACCGTTCACCTCCAACATGGGGATGGTGTGCTCAAAGGCGAAGGTTACGGGCAGGGCCAGATTGAAGAAGAAGTCGGTGTAGCCCTTGGTGGGAAGCTCTTCACCCACGGCAGGCGGATCTTCGGGATTGTAATATTCTTCCGGCATGCGAATGGTTGCGCCCAGTTGTAACTGCGGCGAGAAAATGCCGAGGTTATAGGCCATGGTCACATAAGGGCTGACCCGATGCGAATTGGAGTGGCCCCAGGTGGTCTTGGGTTGGCCCAGGTTGGTGGCCCATTTCTCCAAGGCGATGTTGGCCATGACGCCAACGGCCAAGAAGAAACGCGATTCGCCTTTCTTGCCCAAAATATTGCCCTTCAGGCCGACCCGGATACCGGGCATGTCGAAGTCGGGCGTGTCGTCCCAATAAGGGGCATCCTTCAGCGCCGGGTTGCGGTCGGCCGCATCCAGTTCCACGTCGCCGGTCTCGTCAGGGTTGATCAACAGCGGAAAGCCCACGTTCAGCTCTAAGATGTCCAACACCGACCAGGTGAAACCCGGGGTGAACTGGAAGCCGACCTGCGGGTTGGGTCTTGAGACCGCGTTGGGCAGGTCGAACATCATGCTGTTGAAATAGAATCCCGTTTGCGTCCAGGCCGGTTCGGTGATCAAGGGCCTAGCGATGTAGATCTCTTTCTCCTCATTGATTACATTGGCGTTAGAGGAGAGAGGCATCAGGGCGATGGCAAGAAAAGCCATGCTGGCGAGGGCGGGCATGCGATTGATCATCATTCCTCCTGTCGGCTCAGAGCACCCACCGAACGAGGCGATCCAGACCCGGGGGGATTTCCAGGGCCCAAAAGAGCTTCATTCGCGCTCCATGAGTAATATTCAGCGTGGTCCAAGTCAAGCAAAAACTAACGGAGTTTACATTGGTTTAGCTGGAGATTGCTCTTGACAGGGCCCACGCTTTGTTTTATCAAGAATCGCACCTATACGCCTATCCTTCGCAACTTTGCGGACCGACGGGTGGTAGGGAAGGCACTGATCGCTAGGAGGAAATTCGGTGAACAACGTGTCTCGCATCCATCCGAGTTCGACAGCATGGGTTGTTTTGCTGATCGGCGTCTTTTTGATGACATCTCTCATTGCATGTCGTGGAGGTGAAGGCACTGATTGCCTGACCGATTCGGACTGCGAGGAAGGGATCGTATGCATCGCCAGGGTGAAAAGCATCGATGGTGAAGCGTATCTCGAGAAATGGGGAACTTGTTTTCGAGATACCGATCTCGATGGCATTCCTGACGATGGCGACCTGAGTGGCAGTCCGGTGGATCGGCGCTGTGGTGTCGTCGCTGAGATTTCCGAGCAGACCGGCATCGAGGTGGTTTTTGACGAAATCCTCTCCGAATGCGATGACAACTGCGTGACGGTCGACAACAATCCGACCGCCTGGATGTTTGGTTGTTTTGCAAAGGATGCGTGCTGTCCGCTTTCGGCTGAAGAAAAAGAAAAAGCCAGCGTTTATGATCGATGCTCGGAAAAAACCGAGAGCATCGATACCTGTGCTGCTTGTCTGCAGGGTACAAATGCTACCGCGGACACCTGCTATTTGGCTGAGCCCGCGGTCGGCTTCCGGCTTAATACCGCAGGTTGCGTCGTCTGTGGAGCCCAGGATGTGATTACGCCTTGTGCTTCAGAGCAGGATTGCTCGAGCTTGCCGGTGCCTGCCTGTTCCGGCAAGTGGGCATGCGTGTTCGACCAGGCCGTGGACGGCAAGTTTTGCAAGTTCACTTATTCGCGGTTTGACCGTCTCGATGAAGATGGTTACAGGATGATGGTTCAACTCGATGTGGACGGCGATGGACTGGGTAATGCCTGTGATAATTGCAAGTACGTGCCCAACGGGAACTGCGACGAAGAGCCCTTGTATTGTGATGTCGACGGTGATGGAACCGTGACCGGGGCCGAGCGTGAGCATGGCCATCAAAGCAACCAGGATGGTGACGCCTACGGCGATGTCTGTGATCTTTGTCCTGATCTGTTCCATAAGGACAATGGGGACAACGACGGAGACGGCCGTGGTGATCCCTGTGATCCGGATGACGACAACGACGATTTCTGCGATCCGGGCGAAGTGGCCAGCACCGAAGAGTTCTGTAGCGGAGAGGACAACTGCCCCTTGTTGGCCAATTCGGACCAGGCTGATTTGGACGGAGATGGCCAGGGCGATGTCTGCGACGTGGACAGGGACGGTGATGGCATCCGTGAGGATGGCGATGCCAGCGGCGTGGACGGTGACAGCCCTTGCGAGGATATGGTGACCCGCGGTTGTGATGACAACTGCCCAGGTGTGTCAAATCCCCTGCAAGAGGATACGGACGGCGACGGCGTCGGCGACGTTTGCGACGGCAACTAATTTTTTCGCCCGTGGGGCGTGTGTGATTGTGCAAGAGGGCCCCTTTTGGGGCCCTTTTTTCGTAGGAGGTCTGCATGTTGGGCGAACGGATTTTGAGTTTGCGGCCCACCAACGCCATGCACCAGCTGGGGGTGACGAGTCGGGTGCCCTTGTTCAATCTCACCCACTTGCTTGATGGTTTGGCGCAGCACGGTTTGTTGTGGGTGGCCGGCATTCCCCATCCGGCCTGTTTACCCGGGGTACTGCGCGCGGCTTCTCATTTGGCAAGCCCCGTGGGTTTTGCCCTGAAGCCTTTGGCCGCTGATCCGGACTCGCTCAAGGAGGCCAATCCCGCGGCTTTGTTTCACGCCGCGGTGCAGGCGGCCGAAGGAATTCAGCAGCCCGTTCCTTTTTGTTTGCACGCGGAGGCACCGGCAGTCGACGGTCTTGATGGCATGGCCTTCGATGCGGTGCGTTCTTTCGTCGGTACTTGCGTACAGGTCGGCTACACTTCTTTTGGGGTGGACCTTCGCGCTTGCGATGAAGAACGGGC
>JAUVAM010000614.1 GCA_030591745.1 Deltaproteobacteria bacterium | reverse complement strand
TTTTCATAGCCTTACTCCTTTTATAAAGACAGTTGGTTGTTATTTGCTTCGTCATGCTTACATATATCGCAAGAAGCGGGCCACATTGACAGCATGTCGGAAATCAAACAATTACCCTTTATATCCATTACTTACGCAATGCGCTCCCATTTGCTCTGTTTTTGAAGTGGGGTCTTGAGTCTACAACAGGAAGGTGGCTGCTCTGAGAGTGGGGACTTTTGTCCCCACTGCTATCTTCCCTCGTGGCAAAGGCTGCAGCGATTCCGCTCCTGCTGTATGCGAGGGCAAAATCCACCGCCCAAGCGAGTGGCTTTCGGGATTTCCTGGGCATGGCAGTTGGCGCAGCGCAGTTCGTCTTTGCGGGCCAAAATAAAGGGACAGCGGTGCTCGAAGCGACCGCTGGCTTTTCCGCCCGATCCCGCATGGCAGGAGGCACAGGCTTGACCCAGCAGGTAATCGCTGCGGTCACGATCACTGCAATCGGCGGGTCGAGTCAAAACCAGGCTTTCGAGGAAGATCAACAAGTCGATCTCGGCCTCGGGGTTTTCTTCAAAGGTCCGGCCGAATGCGGGCATGGTGGAATCCGCGAAGTTGGCCAGGGGATCGCTCAAGCTGGTCTTTAAATAGGTCAAGCTCTTACGACCGATGGTTCTCAAATCCGGCCCATAGTCGAAGCCGCCGCGACCACCAGCACCCAGGGGATGACAAACCGCGCAACCCAGCTCGGCGTAGAGACGCGCCCCGGCCAAGAGCCGCTCCGCGGGCTTGACGGCGCCCGGCAGATGGCAGCGAGCGCAGGATGCCTGGATGTGGGGTTGTTTCATCAAGGGATCGAGCTCTGTGCCACCGGGCATGGCGTGGGCTTCCGTTTGTCGAAGTGCCCGGCCGCTGCCACCATGACAAGCGCTGCAAGCGATGCGTTGCGCCTTGTGCTGGTGGTGAAGCATGTCTGAGGGATGGGCCCGATGGGGATGCGGAACCTTGGGATCACGCAGCTCATCCCGTTCCCCACCCAAATGACAGCTCACACAGCGATCCACCTCGCCGGTGCAAGCGCGAATCTGCCTGACCTCCACCCGAGCCTGCTTGGCACCGATGCGATCGAAGAAGTCCTCCTGATGCCCCTGCCAAGCCCCACTCGTGCCGTCCACGACAACCCAGGCGGCCAGGCCCAAGGCCAACAATCCGGACAGCAGCAACGCAAAACGCCAAAAACGAATATCCTTGCCCGGCTCTGCGTTCATGAGACCACCGGCCAATCCTGCCAGGGCCAATAGAAAACCCAGTCCGGTCCCCGCCACAGGCCGATGACGATGAAACCGACCAGGGCCACGATGAGCACGACAAAAGCGGCCAAGAAAGCCGCTCGCGTTGAGCGACCCAGCCACCCAGCCAGGACAAAGGCAAGCAAGGCCACAGCCAACATGCCCGTCGCCGGGTTCAACAAGTCGACGATGGCTGGGTCGGGAACACCCCCACCCAAATACAAAATCTCAAACAGCACGAAGGCGCCGATTCCCGCAAGGACCGCGAAGCCGGCACTCAGGCGTTCAGCCCGACCGCCGAAAAGCCTCCCCAGGTTCTCGTCACGGCGTTCCAACCAGGGCCAAAGCATCAAAAGAACGCCCAAAAGGGCTGGAAAAATCACACCCCCCACCACGACCGAATAGGAGACCGTCTCTTGCAACCAGAGAAAGAACCAGGGTGCCTTTTCCGGATTGGCCGGGTTGTGCACATCGGGCGGCGCGCCCAAGGGCGCATCAAGCCACAGGGCGACGGCGCTCATGATGATCACCACCAGCAGGGCCAGCACTCCCTCGCGCAAAAGCAGGTGGGGCCAAGACGGCAAGAGCACTTCGTCCGTGCCCTTGTCTCGCACCAAACCCCCGTCCTTGCGAATGCGCCAGATGTGCAAGCCCAAAAGCAGCATAAACATCCCTGGCAAAACAAAAACGTGCAGGGTGTAAAAACGCAGCAAGGCCGCCTGCCCTACCTGGGGGCCGCCCAAAAGCCAGCCCTTCAAGGCGGGCCCAATCAGGGGCAAATGATCGGCCATATTGGCGCTGACCGTCACGGCCCAATAAGCCCGCTGATCCCAGGGCAAAAGATAGCCGGTGAAAGACAAGAAAAGGGTCAGTAAAAGCATGCCCAAACCAAAAAGCCAGTTCAGTTCGCGGCCCCGGTAGGCCGCGGCCGCCGCCACCCGCACCAAATGCAGGCATGCCGTCAGCACCATGGCGTGGGCCGCCCAGCGGTGAAGCGTGCGCATAAAGGAACCCAGGCTCACCGCGTGTTCAATGTCCAACATGCTGCCGAATGCCTGCTCGGGCGTGGGCACGTAGTACACCATCAACAACAAGCCGGAGCCGGCGAGCAAGCCGAATAGCACAGCCGAAATCAAGCCCAGACCGCCGGTGGTGGCAAAGCGCAGGGCCCGCCGGGTGACCTTGACGGAATGAATGTGGAACAAGAAATTCCGGCGCATGCGCCGAGTCGAATCTTGGATCTCCGTGCCGGGTCGTAAATCTTTTTTCAGGTTGCTGGGCAAGGCCTTCAGATTGCGCCAGAGACTGGAACCAAAACCCGCCATCTCAGACCTGCTCCTCGGAAGCATCACCGCGCAAAAGATGCATGGGCACGGTTTGACCCTCGACTTGCACCGAGGTATCCACCCAAAGCATACCCTCGCCTTCGATCCACAGCTTGTACCAGGGCAGGTCGTCACGCGCCGGGCCTTCGACCACCACGCCCATGGAATCAAAGCGGGCACCATGGCAGGGACAATAGAAACCATCGGCACCTCGGCGCACGGTGCAACCCAAGTGAGTACAACGAGATGAAATCGCCCCAAAGCCCTGCTCATTGCGAAGCACGAAAAGCCCATGCTCCCG
>JAUVAM010000239.1 GCA_030591745.1 Deltaproteobacteria bacterium | reverse complement strand
TTGAAGAATCCCTGAGACCTCGTGACTTTGGGGCATGGTGAGCTCCTGGCCGGAGATGGCCACCAGGTATTCGGTGATCTCTTTTTCAAGCAGGTCCACGGTTTGCTCTGAGGCATGCACCTCTTCGGCTATCTTGCCAAGCTTGGTCTCAGGTGAGGCGATGAGCTTCAGCACACGGTCCAGCATGCCCATGACCTCTTCATGCATGCGTCTGAGCTCGCTGCGGGCCGCCTGCAGGGCCAGAATGGGCGTATGCGCCAGCTTGGTGTCCAAGAATCGCAAATGAAATTCGTCTTCCGACTGGCCTGGTTTGGCCCGGACCATCTTGGTGGCCACCCAGGCCAGTTGTCGGACAAAAGGCAAGAAGATGGCCGTGTTGACCAGATTGAAGAGCGTGTGGAATGCAGCCATGTGAGCGGCTACGCTGACCATGCTTGTATCAGTGCCAGTGGCGAAGGCGTCGCCGGGGACAAGCCAGTCCACCAAATGCAGGAAGGGCCAAAACAAGATCACGGCCCAGATCACCCCCGCTACGTTGAACAGGAGATGGGCCCGAGCTGTGCGCCTGGCGGCGGTGCTGGCCCCCAGGGCTGCCAGGTTGGCCGTGATGGTCGTGCCGATGTTTTCCCCGAGGATGAGCGCACAGGCCGTGGGCAGATCGATCATCCCCTGGGCGGCAAGGGTCATGGTGATGGCCATGGTGGCGGAGGAGGATTGGACCACGATGGTCACAACCGCTCCGATCATGACCGCGAGAATGATTTGACCCAGATGGGTGGCTTGGGCTGCGGCGATCCATTCGAATACCGCAGGCGATTCCTTTAAGGAGCCCACCGCCTCTTTCATCAGGTCCAGACCGAGGAATAGAAGGCCAAAGCCCAAGAGCACGTCACCCCATTGGCTCAACTTGCGAGAGCCCAAGAAACGCGCGAAGAAGCCCAAGGTGATGGCGGGCAGGGCCATGGCCGAGATCTGCACGCGGAAGCCCAGGAGGGCCACCAGCCAGCCGGTGACCGTGGTGCCGATGTTGGCCCCCATGACCACGCCCGTCGCCTGGGTCAAGGTGATGAGTCCGGCGTGGACAAAACTGACCAGCATGACCGTGGTGGCCGAGGAGGACTGCACCGCCGTGGTAATCAAGACGCCCGTACCCACCCCGGAGAATCGGTTGCCGGTCATGACGCCCAGGGTGTGGCGTAGTTTGTCGCCCGCCACTTTCTGCAAACCCTCGCTCATGACCTTCATGCCAAAGAGAAACAGAGCCAAGCCGCCGGTGATGGTGATGACCATCTGCGTTGAGCTCATGGGGGATCTCCAAGCTGGTTGCCGGAATTCGCGAGAACCTTACCGCCTGGGGCTCCAATGTCAAGAGCGTCCAGTTAGGTGGTAATTTATTGCAGTGCTTGACACTTGAGGCCCCGACTGTTAAAAAAAGCCGGTCGATGAGGCATCGTCTAACGGCAGGACACCGGCCTTTGGAGCCGACTATCAAGGTTCGAATCCTTGTGCCTCAGTAAGCTGGACGGCCCGCAGCAATCTGGCTGACGGGCCGTTTTTTTGTGTTTTCGAGAGGGGAAAAGCCCATGATAAATTCCGCGCGACTTTGGTCTCTGGCCGTTGTTTTGTTGAGTCTATGGATTTTTTCTGCACCCACTGCCTGGGCTCAGGACGAGGAGGGCTGGGGGGCTGAAGAAGAAGAAGACAAGGCTGCGGGAGACAAAGAAAAGAAAGACAAGAAAGACAAGAAAGACAAGCCCAAGAACGAGCCAGCAAAAGACGAGATGTGGGACGCCCCCGAGACCGATACCGGTGAGGCGGCCTCCGGTGAGCCTGAGCTGGTTATCCCCAGTGGCTACCCGGTGGCCGAGGTGGACAGGCCTTTGGCTTTGCCCCCCATGACTTTAGAGCCCGAAATCAGCATCCGATTTGATTTCTTGGATGATATCGACAACCGCTTTGGTCTGCGTACGGGCGCTCGCTTTGGTATCATCGACAACCTGGAAGCCGGTATGTTTTTTCCCTTGGGTTTCGCCCCAAAATTCAGGGCCGGCGACCTGGAGTTGTATGGCCTCTACGACTTGACTTCTCTGATTGGTGCCGACGGCTTCAATCTGGCGGGTCGGCTGGTCATGATGGCGCCTTTGTCCAACGGCTACACGGATCACCCGGGTGGCGATTTCGCCATGAGGGCCGAGGCCTTGGCCAAGTTTAAATTCACCGACATGCTGGCGGCCACGGCCCTGGCGGGCTTTGGCTTCGTCATCGGCGACTTAGGGCCAGTCAACATGAACTACTTCATCGTGAAGATGGAAGGGGGCCTGATCTTTCAGGCCATCGAGCCTTTGGCGCTGCACCTGCGCTTCGGGCTGACCGCATATATGGGGGACGTGGACGAGGTCCTGCTGCCTTTGCTCATGCGGGTGCAGTACACCCTGATTCACGATTTGGACCTCTTTTTGGATACGGGTCTTATGGATTTGACCGACGTGGCTGACCCCTGGATTGTCGGCGTGATCTTCGGTGCCAGCTATCGTATCGGATTTTAGTTGCCAGATTTATTCCAGGATGCTTCGAGCGTTCTGGACGGCACCCATGGCTTCCGCATGCTCCATATCCTGACGGCTCCAAGGCAAGTCGCTTAATTCTGTTGGTGCGTCGGACCCACAAGAAACCAAGCTTGTGATTTTGATGCCCTGTTTGTCCAGTTGGGCCTTGCGCTCGGAGATGCTGCCGCAGTTCGGACCCAACTCCAGCAGGTACAGGCCGTCGATTGGATGCAAACTGACCTGCAGATCGGCTCGGGGGTCCCTGACCGGATGGGGTGAGCTGACAAGCAGGAGGTCTTCATCGCTCAGAAAGAGGGCTTGACCCGCTTCGGTCAGACCCGCATTCAGGGCCCACGCGGCTTGCTCACTCAGGCCGGCCACTAAGGTGGTGCCGGCCTTGATGCCCGTGTCAGCCGAGGCGGCCGAGGTCAGTTGGCCCAGCACTTCGCCAGTCGAGACCAGGCTGGGTAATTTGCCGGCCGGCACACCCATGTTTTGCAAGAGGTCCACGGCGAACTGTCCCGTCTGAATATCCAAAAATCCAGCCACCGAGGCTTGGGAACGGTCCAGAAAGGGGCGGCCCACCAATCGTTGCCCGATCCACCCGCCGGCGCTTAATGCTTGTCTGCAGCGCTTGAAGGGATCCCAGTTCTTGCTGGACCAGGCCATTTTGATGGTGGCTTGTTGGGTCCCCAGGCCAGAGCCCGTGCGTTTGTGGATCTCAGCCAAGTCGAGGCGTTTCGCCAATTCTTCCGAAGTGGCCTGAGCACGGCGATCCGGCTGGACCATGGCGTTGCCCAGGGGATGCCCTCTCGAGTCCACCGGCACCACCGTGTTGGGCTGGTCGCAAAGGCCGACGGCCAGGACTTCGGGAAAGTCCGTCTCTTTGAGCAGGGCACGGGTACAGAAGGCCAGGCTGCGCCACCATGCGTCCGGAGACTGTTCCCTCGCGCCCCCTTCTCCCTGGCGCAACTCCAGATCCTTGCTGCTTGAGGCCAGCAAACTGCCGTCCGGCTCCACCATGACCGCGGTGGTCCGAGCCAATCCAAGGTGGATGCCGATGAGGGCCTGCACTGTCTGTGCTGCTTCCGGCCTAGGCCAAGGCTTGCCGGACTTGGTCCAGCTTGCCCGCCGAGCCTAGCTTTTCGTTTTTGTGGGCGATGAATTTGGCGTATTCGGGCATGAAAATCTTACCCGGGCCGCGCAGATCAAATTGTTCGGGTTGGTCGCGGAAGAACTCGCGGTGGACCCGGCACCAAACCAGGCGACCGTCCGTGTCGATGTTGACCTTGGTTACGCCCAGAGGTACGGCTTTGACGAATTCGTTTTCATCGACGCCCTTCGCGCCCTTCATGTCGCCGCCAGCCTTGTTGATGCGTGCAATCTCATCGGCGGGCACGCTGGATGAGCCATGCATAACCAGGGGGTAGTTGGGCAGGCGCTTTTGGATCTTGGCCAGGACGTCAAAGTGCAGGCCTTGGCCGCCGGTGAATTTGTAGGCCCCGTGACTGGTGCCGATGGCCACGGCCAGGCTGTCGCAGCCGGAGCGTTCGACAAATTCTTTGGCCTCGTTTGGGTTGGTCAAGTTGGCATTGGCCTCATCCACGACGATGTCTTCTTCCACGCCGCCAAGCTGTCCGAGTTCTGCTTCGACCACGATGCCCTTGGCGTGGGCTGCGTCCACCACTTCTTTTGTGATGCGGATGTTCTCATCAAAGGATTCGTGGGAAGCGTCGATCATGACACTGGAATAAAACCCACTGGCGATGCAGTCCATGCAGGATTCCAGATCTCCATGATCCAGGTGCACCGCGAAAATGGCTTCAGGGAAAACCTCGTCGGCAGCCCGGATGATGCCTTCCAGCATGCGCTTGTCCGTGTACGAGCGGGCACCCTTGGATATCTGGATGATGAACGGGGCCTTGGAGTCGAGGTTGCCCTGGAACAAGCCCATGGTTTGCTCCAGGTTGTTGATGTTGTAGGCACCGACGGCGTACTGGCCATAGGCGTTTTCAAATAGTTTTTTCGTGGTCACGATCATGGTCATTCTCCAAGATTGAACGAGAGGGTTCCTCGTTGACTAACACGCCTTTGAGCCTGGATCAACCGCGCTGGTGCCGTCAGTCCATGCTCGTCTTGACACCCCAAAGCCTGCTTGGCATAAGGGGAGGGCGATTCGGGAAGTGGTGGGATCGCTAAGATTTCGGGGGTGGTAAGAAAGGTGGCCATGGACGCATTGCTCAAAGACGAAGCGGGTCGTCGCGCTCTGTTGCTTGGCAACGAAGCCATCGTACGCGGCGCGCTGGAGGCCGGCGTGGAAGTGACGACGGCATACCCGGGCACGCCTTCTTCGGAGATCGCGGACACGTTTTATCGCCTGAGCCAGCAGAGCGATTTGTATTTTGAATATGGCACGAACGAAAAAGTCGCGATGGAGGTGGCCGCGGGAGCGGCCATTGCCGGGATGCGGGCTTTGGTCAGCATGAAGCATGTGGGTTTGAACGTAGCCGCCGATCCCTTGAATACCTTGGCCTATACAGGGACCAAGGCGGGCTTTGTTATTGTCACGGCAGACGATCCCTCCATGCATTCCAGTCAGAACGAGCAGGACAACCGTTTTTACGCCAAGTTGTCTTTGCTTCCCATGTTGGAGCCTTCGGATCCCGAGGAGGCTCTTTTGATGACCCGAGAGGCTTTTCGTCTGAGCGAGGAACTGGGCACGCCGGTGATCTTGCGTACCACGACCCGCGTCAACCATGCTCGCGGGGTTTGCACCTACGGGTCCATGGAACCGCGTCGTTTCGAGGGACATTTCGACAAGGACCCATTTCGTTGGGTGCCCGTGCCGGCGGTGGCCAGACGGCTTCGGCCGATACAAATTCAGCGTGAGGCCAAGGCCGCCGAGATAATGGCCGAGCTACCCTTCAATCGCAGCGAGGGGGGCGAAAGCGACTTGGGCATCGTGACCGCCGGCGTGGCCTATGCCTATGTCAAGGAGGTGTTGGACGAGTTTGATTCCGGCGACCATGTGCGCCTGGTGAAAGTAGGCTCAATCTATCCCTTGCCCAGAGCGCAGATCGAGCGATTGTTGCTTAAATGCAAGAAGGTCCTGGTGGTGGAGGAGTTGGAGCCTTACTTGGAGACGGCTGTGCGTGGCATTGCCCAGGAGATGGGCCGAGCAGTTTTGATCTTTGGCAAGGGAGAGAAGGGCATCCCGCGTATGTTCGAGTTGAGCCCTGACGCCATTCGCCCGGCGATCGGGCGCCTTTTGGGACAAGAGCCCGAGATTGTCCCACCCGTGGAACTACCCGAGTTGCCCATACGGCCACCCACGCTATGCGCTGGTTGTACCCACCGCAATTCTTACTACGCCATTAAGTCCATCGTCGAACCGGATACTTATTTCGCCTCCGATATCGGTTGTTACACCTTGGGGCTGATGCCGCCCATGAGCACGGTGGATAGCTTCTTGTGCATGGGCTCCAGCATCACCCAGGCCCTGGGTGCTTCCATCCGCAATCCGCAGAAAATCGTGGCCTTCATCGGCGATTCGACTTTTTTCCACAGCGGCCTGACCGGCTTGGCCAATGCCGTGCACAATGGCCACGATCTCATGTTGGTCATCCTGGACAATTCCATCACGGCCATGACTGGGCACCAGCCCAACCCCGGCACCGATTGTAAGACGCCGGGTGCCTCCATTCTGGATTTGGAGCGGGCGGTGCGGGGTTTGGGTGTTGAAGATGTGGAAGTGGTGGACCCCAACGACCTCAAGCGATCCATGCAAGTGGTGCGCGGTGCATACCAGCGCAAGGGTGTGCGGGTCATCATCAGCCGGCATGCCTGTCCGCTTTACGAACGCCGCCTTGTGCGCAAGAAAGAAGAACCGCTGGTCT
>JAUVAM010000593.1 GCA_030591745.1 Deltaproteobacteria bacterium | reverse complement strand
TGAACTGCCCCACGTCCGAACCCAAATCGTGTGATTTCTCGTCGTCGGTGATCACGCGAACGCGGACGCCTCGCTTGTGGGCGGCCAAAACCTCGGTACTTAACTCATCGTTGGTGATGGTGAAGACGCAGATCTCCAAGCGCTTGCGACAGTTCTGCATCAAGCCCCGCAGTCTGCCCACAGCCCGTGAGTCTGGCAAAAAGTAGGCTTCCGCCTGACCTTCCTTGCCGGAATCGAGCTTTCGATCAGGCATAAGTAGCTTGATCAAATCCTCAAGCCAACCCAAAAGCCGTTCATCGCGACCATCGAAAAGTCGCTCAGAGGCAAGCGCGAAAGCCCGATTGACCCAGAACAATCTATCCTGCTCATCCAATTGATGTTCATCCAGCCAATCGTGAACCACGCTGCGTTCAGCCCGACTGAGCCGATCGTCGTCCAGGGTCTGCCTTAAGAAACCTTCGAATTCGTCCCGTTCGCCCATGTCGCCTCTATCAAGCCCGAGGTTTGATCTTCCAGGTGAAGGCCAAAAGAATGATGGACATGCCGGCGGCAGCCAGGATGGCCCAAAGCACTGCGTTCCAGGCGGCCTCTTTGCCCTGGCTTGCCCCGATGGAATCCGCCATCCAGCCGAAGCCCTTGGCCTGGGCACTACGCCCCAGATAACCGAAAAGCCCCACAAAACCAGCCGCGGTACCCACGGCTTTCTTGCTGGTCAGGTCGAGCGCGCTGACCCCGAGCAACATCACCGGCGGATAGACAAAAAAGCCCACCACCGCCAAGAGGGTCATGTCCAACCAAAGCCGACCGGCCGGATTGATCATGATGCCAGCGAAGGCGGCAATGATGGGGATCATACACAAGAGGCTCACCATGCCGCGGCGTCCACCCATGCGATCCGACAGCCAACCCATGAGCAAAGTCGACGGGATGCCGCCGAACTCGAGCACCAGCACCGCCAGACCACCGCTGCCCAGGCTGGCGTCCTTGACCTCGCGCAAATACATGGGGCCCCAGTCCAGCATGCTGTAGCGCACCACATAGACAAAGAAGTTGGCCAGGGCCACCAGCCACAGGGTTTTGTTCTTCAAAATGTTATCGACAAAGAGAGCGCGGGTGCTGAGTTCCTGCTCGTGATCTTTCCGCTCGCCTTCATACAGAAGGTAGTCGTCCTTGTATTGCTCCACAGGCGGTAAGCCCATGGACTGGGGCGTGTCACGGAGGCGCCAAAACAAATAGACGGCGCCGAGGACGGCCAGCACGCCAGGCACGTAAAAAGCATAACGCCAGTCCCAATTGCCCGCGGCCCAGGCCGCCAAAACGCCCGCGATGCCGCCGCCCACGTTGTGGGCGACGTTCCAAACAGCAAAAATGCTGCCGCGCTCACGCACCGAATACCAATGTCCGATGGAACGACCGCATGGAGGCCAGCCCATGCCCTGGATGAAGCCGTTGAGGGTCCACAGGATCAGGTGCAAGGAATAGTCGGCCACGGAGCCAAAGGCAAAATTGCAAACCGCCGTCATCAACAAGCCCGTGGCCATGAAGACGCGCGGGTTGGCCCGGTCGCTCAAAGAACCCATCAGAAACTTGCCCAGACCATATGCGATGGCGGTCAAGGCCAGGATGTTGCCCACCTGATCGTGGCTGTAGCCTAAGGCTTGCTCCATGTCGGCCGAGACCGGGGAGAGATTGTTACGAACCAAATAGAAGGTGGCGTAACCGAGAAAGGTGCTCTCGAGTATAGCCCAACGCAAACGCGGGTATTTTTTCTCAACCTGGTCTTCAGGCAAGGGCTCGATATGGGGAGCCGGAGCAAACCCGGATTTGAGACGGCCGAGCATCAGGTTATTTGACGTCGCGGGTCTTGTTGATGCGGATACCGAACTGCTTCGACGACAGGGATGGAAAATCAGGGCGCGGCACGTCGCGAATGCGCACGACAAGCCAACCTTCTCGTTTTGCGTAGTCGAAAATGCTCTCTGTCTGATCTTCCGCCACGTGCTCGTCCGGGTTGACGATCAAGCGCAGGTCGCTGGCGAATTCGATCATCTCTTTGTCGCCTCGGCTGTTGCCGCCCACCAGCAGGGGTTGGGTCTGGATGAAAGTCTCGATGGCTTCTTTCTTGCCGTGGTCCTGCGGTATGGGCTGCACGAAGGTGTCGGTCACAAGGCCACCGCGAATCACGGCACGGATGCCCACGACTCGATAAATGGGGATGCCCAATTGCTTGGAGAGGAACTGCTGGTACATGGCCTCCGGCGAAGCGGTCACCACCCAGGCCTCGAAACCCTGTGCCTTCAGGTTGACGAAGAGATCCTGCATGGGCTTGTACATCTTGTCGGCGTACATCTCATTGAAACAGCGCTCGCCTTGATCCCGCTGCCACTGGAGTTCTTTTCCCGCGAAATAGCGAACCCGGCCCTGAACGTAGGGAATGGACACATTGACCATCTTGCCCATCTCCGCCAGGAGCTCAGGCTTGCGCTCGGGATGCGCCGCCGCATATCGATACAGGCATTCGTCGGCCATGTAGTGAGGTGTTTGACCGAAAACCGTGCCGTCCCCATCGAAAACCGCCACTTTGCGACCGGGTGTGTCCTTGTGGCGCTCAAAGAAAGCCTGGAGCTTGGCGTTGGTCTCGGCATCAAAGCCTGCGATGGGCACATAGACGGCCGGCACCGAAACCTTGGCTGGACTGCTGATACAGGGCTGGGGTGTGGCGCAAGCTTGCAAGCTCAAAAAACAAGCTCCAGCGAACATCCAAGTGGCGAAACGCATGAATACCTCCTCTGGTTGAGCACCCAGGTTTACCACAGCCCCGGCCCAGGTCCAGCCAAATCCCCCCCGGACGGCGTTGCGTTTCCATACGCGCCATGCCAAGCTTTGGCCTTGCAAATCCACGAGGAGGCCTGAAATGATCCGCTGCAAACATGCTGCACTCTTCTTGACGCTCGTTTTGATTCTTGGTGCCAGCCTTACCGCCTGCAGCAAGTGGCACGAAAAGTACGGCATCCGCAAAGCGAATGAACTCAACGATCCGGCCACGGCACCCAAGCTGGTTCGCGCATTTGAGCGAGGAGACTGCAACGACGTCTATATGGCCAGCTACCATCTGCACAGCTTGGGTGCCAAACCCGCCGAGGCCTTGGATAGCCTGGTCAAGCAGCTCAACGGCCCCTGCG
>JAUVAM010000094.1 GCA_030591745.1 Deltaproteobacteria bacterium | reverse complement strand
TGCAACACCTGGCTGGCGGTTCCTGCGCCTATGGCCGGGTGAAGCTGGATACCGGCGGCCTGAGTGAGTTTTCCTTGCGGGTCTACGCGTCGCTTCGCAAGGTCAAATGCGGGCAAACGCTGAGCTACGGCGAACTGGCCCGACGGATTGGACGACCCGGCGCGGCCCGGGCTGTTGGCCGAGCCGTGGGGGCCAATCCCTGGCCCCTTTTGGTGCCCTGCCACCGGGTACTCCGGGCGGATGGGGGCCTGGGGGGCTTTTCGGCCCCGGGCGGTCTTTCGACCAAGAGAAAACTCCTTGCCATTGAGGGCATAAGGTTGCAAGACGAGTCTTGAGACAAAGGGGCGCATTGGGTAGACTCGCCTCCACATCGAACACCGAGAACACGAGGAGATAGCCATGGCGATCAAAATGAGCGGAGCCGGACTCACGGTCGAGACGGTCAAGCGCATCGCGCGCGACGGGGAAAAGTTGGAACTGGCGAACGATGCCGTGGATCGCATCAAGGTGTGCCGTGGCATGCTGGAAGAGAAAATCAAGGCCCATGAAATCATGTACGGCGTCAACACGGGTATCGGCGAATTCTCGGAGATGGTCCTGGACGACGAGCAGGTCAAACAGTTCCAACGTTACCTGATCTACAATCACGCCGCCGGCATCGGCGAGCCCGTGCCCATCGAGCAGGTGCGCGCCGCCATGATCGGGCGCATCAACGTACACGCCCACGGCAACTCGGGTTGCCGTCCGATCATCACCCAAACCTTGGTGGATATGCTTAACCGCGGCGTGACCCCGGTGGTCTGCCAAAAGGGTTCGGTGGGTGCTTCCGGCGACCTGGCCCCCATGAGCCAAATCGCCCTTCTGATGATGGGCGAAGGCGAGGCCTTCTTCGAAGGCGAGCGCATGCCCGGCAAGGCCGCTCTGGACAAGGCCGGCATCCCGGTGCCTGACCTGGAAGCCAGAGATGGCCTGGCCACCATCAACGGCTCCAACCTGCTCACGGCCATGAGCGCGCTGCATGTCTACGACATGAACCGCTGGCTAAAACAAGCCGAGATCGCCTGCGCCATGAGCCTGGAGGCCTTGCTCGCCAACCTCAAGCCCTACGACACCCGCCTGCACAAGATTCGTGGATTCCCCGGTGCCGTACGCTCTGCCGGTTCCCTGATGCGCTTGATGGATGGCTCGGATCTGAGCACCGGCAAGATGAAATGCAAGGTCCAGGACGCTTACAGCATGCGCTCCAGCCCGCAGGTCATCGGCACGGCTCACGATGCCGTGGCCTGGGCCAAACAAAACGTCGAAATCGAACTGAACGGCGTGGGCGACAACCCCATTTTCCTGCCCGAAGACAAACTGACCTTGACAGGGGCCAATTTCCAGGGCTCGCCTGTATCCTTGCCCATGGACATGGCCGGCGCGGCCACCACCATGATTTGCGTACTCAGCGAGCGACGCCTGAATCGCCTAACCAACCCGGCGCTCTCAGTCGGCCTACCGGCCTTCTTGACCAAGGGCGCGGGCATGTTCTCGGGCCTCATGCTCAGCCAATACACCGCCGACATGATGATCGTCGAAAACCGCATGCTCTCCGCACCGGCCAGCGTCCAGTCCATCCCGGCCGCGGCCGATCAAGAAGACTTCGTCAGCATGGGCATGAACACAGCCCTGAAAAACGGCCAAATCTTAGACAACGCTTACGGCATCCTGGGCATCGAGTTCATGGCCGCGGCCCAGGCCTTGGACTTCCGCGAATTCAAACACGGTCGCGGGGTCGAAGTGGCCCGGGAAGTGGTCCGCAAACACGTCAAGCATCTCGACGAAGATCGCCCCCTCTACCCCGATCACAACACCATGAAGGCCCTGGTGGAAAGCTGCGAAATCCTAGAAACGGTGGAAGCCGAAGTCGGTTCCTTAGAGAACCCCGATCAATAAGACAAACCAGGACTATGGCTCCCTGGCGGGCAAGCCGACGAGTTCGAGTAACTTCAGCGCATTGGTGGTGGGCGTTACGCCGGGGCGGAGTTTGTAGTCGAAGCGCATGACGGTGCCGTCGGGTCCGTCTTCGAACTGCTCTCTTAGGTGTACTGAATGGCAGGCCTGTTGTAAGGCCGGCGCGTCGGCGAGGCTCAGATCGTGGGTGGCTACGGCGCCCAAGGCCCCGGCCTCGACCAGATGTCCGACCACGCGCTGCACCGCCACCTGGCGTTCGAAGACGTTGGTGCCCAAAAGAATTTCATCGAAGAGATAGAGCAAACGCTTGGACTCGGCCTGGGCGAGTTCCGCTCTGTCGACCACCGACTTCAGACGCTTTAGCTCGGCCAAGAAAAACGACACGCCATCGGACACCGAATCCCGAATCCGAAAACTGGTACCCAGCATTAAGGGCGGAAGGTGGAAGGATTCGGCCGCCACCGGCGCGCCGGCCTGAGCCATGAGCACATTGAGCCCCACGGCGCGCAAGAGGGTACTCTTGCCCGACATGTTGGAACCGGTCACCAGCAGAAAACCGCCCGCCGGGCCCAGTTCCAGATCGTTGGCCACCGCCTTGTCCGGCGGCAGCAAGGGATGAAGCAGGGCCTTAAGCTTCAGACTGGAGCTCTCTTCATCCAGTTTGGGAAACGACCAGTCGGGCTGCTCGTCATGCAATGCCCCCATGGCACACAGGGCCTCGAATTCGGCCATGGCATCCAACCACTGCCGAACCCCCTGACCGTGGCGCTTGCGCCAGGACTCCATCGCCTGCATCAAATGAAAATCCCACATCAACACCGCCTGCAAAGGCGCGTGGGCCATTGCACTCAGCCTCACCTCGGCGAAAGACAGCAAGCGATCAAGCGCGCGCAAGGCCTTCGGCGCGCTTTTTCCTTTGTTGGCCAGGCCGTCCCTTAATGCCTGCAACATCGGACTCTCAAGCTCTGCTTCGACCAGGACCTCACGGCGCCGGGCCTGCCCGCCGAAACAACGCCGGCCCTGGGCCAAGGCGGAGAACGAACGCTGCATGGGTCCCAGAAAAACAAAGGTCAGGACCACCGACAGAAAAACGCCAGCCAACCACCAATGAAACTGCAAAAGCCCTCCGGCCTGCAGGCCGATAAGCGTTAGCGTCATCAGGGTATTGGCGCGAGCGGTCCACAAAAGCCAGGGTCGCGAATGCAACCAACGCTCCGATTCGGCCCAGTTCGCGAGCAGGTCAGGTCGGCAATCCGGATCGGCCCGCAGACGCCGAGAGCGGTGCCCATATTCGGCGCGAAGGCTCCACTTGGAAGCAAGCTCCGCCACCGCCTCTTGGCGATCCGCAATCTGCCGGCGCCCGACCCCAGCCACCAGCCAGCGCCCCAACAAACGGGCCCCATCGACGGCCTGCAATCCGAAGAGCTTGATCAATCCCCTGGGCGTGAACAGATCCAGGTCCTCGGCCAGCTCTTCTTCTTCTGGGCTCAAGTCCAACGGTGCCGCCTGGTCGGGCAGATCGGACCAACGACGCTCCATGCGCGCCAGGGCCTGAGCGCACATCGTCTTCATGTCTTCGGCCCGAAGCTCCAACTCCAGCACCTCGCCATGCACCACCGCCGTGACGATGAAACCCAAAAGACATGCTGCTGCCGCAAGCAGCCAGGGCCAACCCACCGCCTGCATGTCCCACAGACCCACCGTGAGGCCCGCCACCAGACCCCCAAACAACAACAGGCGCATCCGGGACAGTGCCCTCGAACGCCGATGCAAACGAGCGTGCTCCGCCAAGTACTCCACCTGGCGGGCCAGGTAGCGTTCCTTCCGTTCCTTGCGTGGGTCCTCGACTTCAGACATCACCCACCTCCAGCAAAAGAATGTAGCAGCTTCGCTCGTAACTGGAAATGACCTTGCGCTTCGCGGTAGGCTGTACGGCGTTTGAGGCGGAGGAACAGGAGTGAGCGGCTTGCTTGAAATCGACTTCATCAAGGGCCATATGGGCGGCAATCGCATTCTGCTCTTGGATGCCCGGCAATTGCCGGCCGGACGTGAACTGGAAATCGCCCTGCACGCCCTGTCGGAACAAGGGCTTTCAGCCCATCAGGCCGGCCTGTGCTCGCCTGGTTCGGCTGATGATTCCATTCGTGTACGCGTGGTCAGCATCTCCTGGCGCGACTACATTCCTGCCTGCGGCGGGCTGACCCAGGTTCTTGGCCGGGCCCTGAACGAAGGACTCATGGCCCCAAATTATGACCTTTCGCCAGGCGAAGACGGCGGCGTGAACATCGAATTCGATGCCTGGCCCGCCAGGGTGCGACCGCGAGCCGATTTGGTGGAGACAGACTTGAGCGAATTTGCGCGCCTTTGTCAGAAGCTTGGCGTGGAAGCCATGCGTCTCGGAGAGATCGATGCCTGGCGGGCAGGCACCTTTCTTGTCCTGGACTCCGAGCATGTCGAAAACGCTCATCCTGGCTTCAACGGCACTCGTCTTGACGAATCCGACCAGGCCATCCTGCAAGACGTGCACAAAGAGTTCCAGCGACAGACTGGACAGGAAAGCTGGGACTTTGCGCTCTATGACTGGCGCCCGACGGCCGAGGCTCATCTGCGGGTGGTTTTTCCCCACGCCATCCCCATTGGACACATCGAGCCGGCCTGCGGCACAGGCACGGTAGCCTTGGGACTGGCCTTGGCCGCGAGCGGGCAACTCGCCCAAAGAAGCCTTGTGGAAAACAACACGGCGCGGCTGGTCTGTGAAACCGGCGACGGTCCAAAACTTGGGGGCGATGAGCAGACCTGGCTGGATCTGGACATGGAGACCGAACGAGTCGTGACGGCCCGGCTGCGCCATAGTCGAGTAGAATTGCTTGCCCAGGGCAAGCTGCTCATTCATCAGGAGGAGTAATCCGTGGCACCGCTTATCACCTGTACGGGCCTAAGCCGCAATTTTGGCGGCGAGCCCTTGTTCAAGGATATTGATTTTCAAATCCTGGAAGAAGAGCAAATCGGTTTGGTGGGCCCCAATGGGGCCGGCAAGACCACTCTGCTGCGCATCGTGTCGGGTTTGGATCAGGCCGACGTCGGCGAACGCATGCAACGCAAGAACCTGCGCTGTGCCTTTGTGCCCCAGCAGGAAGTTTTCGACGCAGACATGAGCGTCTTCGCCATCCTGACTCAGGCTCTGGCCTCGGATCCGGCCAACCCCGTCAACGATCCCGTCGAGGCCGAGGTTCAGGCCCGAATCTTGATGGGCCGGTTGGGCTTTGACGATCCGGATCGACCCGCGGGCGTTTTGAGCGGTGGCTGGCGCAAGCGCCTGAGCATCGCTCGAGCCCTGGTGGTGGAGCCGGAGCTTTTGTTGCTCGATGAGCCCACCAACCACCTGGACTTCGAAGGCATTGCCTGGCTTGAAAATCTCTTGCGCCAGGCTCGCTTCGCCTTCGTCTGCATCAGCCACGATCGAGCCTTCTTGGAAAACGTTTGCGGCCGCGTGGTGGAACTCAACAGCCGCTTCCCCAAGGGCATCTTCTCTGCCGCGGGCCGCTACAGCGACTTCACGGAAAAACGCCGTGACTTCTTAGACGCCCAGGCCAAAAAGCAAGCCGCCTTGACCAATCGAGTGCGCCGCGAAGTCGAGTGGCTGCGGCGCGGCCCCAAGGCGAGAACAACCAAGAGCCACAGCCGCGTCACCGCGGCCCACAAGCTCGTGGCCGAACTGGAGGCCATGCGCCAGCGCAAGGCCGAGCAAGGGGCGGACATTAACTTTTCCGCCTCGGGCCGCAAGACCAAGCGCCTGCTTGTGGCCCAGGACTTGGGATTGAGCCGCGGCGGCAACAAACTCTTTTCCGGCGTGGACCTGCTGCTCCGGCCCAAGCTGCGCATCGGGCTGGTGGGCCCCAACGGCTGCGGCAAAACCAGCCTGCTCAAATTGATGACCGGTGAACTCGAAGCCGACGTCGGCCAAATCCAACGCGCCCACGATCTGAAATGCGTTCTCTTCGACCAGGCCCGTGAGCAACTCGATCCCGAGCAAACCCTGACCCAGGCCCTCTCGCCGGACGGCGACATGGTCATGTATCGCGGTGACCCGGTTCACGTGGTGACCTGGGGCAAGCGATTCGGCTTTACCCCCGATCAACTGGGGACCCCCCTGGGTCGCTTGTCCGGGGGGGAACAAGCCAAGGTACTCATTGCGCAGCTCATGCTCCGACCGGCCGACGTACTGCTTTTGGACGAGCCCACCAACGACTTGGACATCCCCACCTTGGAGCTCTTAGAGGAAAGCCTGCTGAGTTTCCCTGGTGCCATCGTGCTGGTCACCCATGATCGCTATTTGATGGATCGCGTATGCGACGTGCTGCTGGGTTTCGTGTCGCCCGGCCAGACCGGCATCTACGCCGACCTGGAGCAGATCATTGAAGATCGAAGTCGGATCCGTCACCAGGAGAATGCTGGCTCAAATCAGGAACCCAAACCCGCCGGCCAGCGTGCAGGCAAAGCCAAGAAGCTGGGTTACCTGGAACAAAAAGAGTGGGCCGGCATTGAGAAAGCCATCGAGAAAGCAGAACAGGTCATGCAGAAGGCCCAGGCCCGGGCCGGGGATCCGGCGATTGCAAGCCAAGCTCAGGCCCTGCATGAGGCCTTTGCTGAACTGAAGACGGCCGAAGAAAAAGTCGAAGAGCTCTATGCCCGATGGAGCGAGCTGGAAGAAAAAATCAAGAATCTGCAGGGGTAGCGCGGATATTTACTGCTGCACGATGCTGTCGGTTGCGAGGTCGCGGCCGCCGTCGGGTTGACGGTAACAGAGCACGTGAACCACGCCCCCCGCTGCGCTCAAGACCTCGACCTTGGCATAGGTACCGTCGGCAAGCTTGAGGACGTAGACGTTCTCGGTCATATCGTAACCCGAGGAGCCCTCGCCGCCGGCGATGAAACCCGTACCCAGGACATAGTTCGTTCCCTCATCCGCCAGGTACCCGTCAGCCGGTGCTTCGGCCACGTCGTGGTAATCCGAGCCGTTGCCCATGTTCACGGCGGTCACGCCAGGGCCCAGCTTCAGGCTGGGGCCGGGGCCGTCATGCGCCATGTAGAGATCGAATTCGGTGACGTCAACGCCCAGGACCTGCAAAGAATGCAGCACCAACTTGACCTGATCCGAATGCAGAAGCAGGGTCACGTCCACGGCCACCCCGTCCGTATGCTGAGAGCCCTCCCGCTGACAGGCGGTCACATCATCGGGCACTTGCTCATAGCCTTCTTCGCAAACACAGGCGCCATCAACAAGCTCGCCATGACCTGTGCAAACGAAGTTCGGATCCGAGATGCAGTTAAATATGTCCTCCGGATCCTGAATGTAACCATCATCGCAAGAGCAGTACTGCCCGTCGTGTATATGGCCGTGACCCCCGCAAACCAGGGCTTCCTCATCGATGCAATCGGTCGGATTGGCGGGATCGGTGATGTAGCCTTCCTCGCAATCACATACGCCGTTCACCAACTCTCCGTGACCACTGCAGTCCACGGCATCGGCAAGGCAATTTTCGGCATTGGCCGGATCCAGATGGTAGCCCTCAACACAAACACAGGCCGCGCCATCCCAATTTCCATAATCGCCACAGGTGGGATCATCGGTCTCCCCCCCGAAACTGCAAGCACAAAGAAGAGAAGATAACGCCAGGACACACATCAACCGGGATTTCCACATCATGAGAGACCTTTCTTGTCTTGTCTGTTCTTGTCTATCGGTTATGTGGAGTTTTTGACCCAGATGACTGCCCGAGGTCAAGCATTTTATCCTTCTGCCGAAAAAATGGATCTACGACCCCAAATCAACTGGCACAGGACGAAGGCAAACATCGAGGCGCTCAGTCCGAAAAGATTGGGATCCAGGCCCAAGGGCAGGGACCAGCCCCCAATTTGCAGACAAACGGTGGTACCGCCCCCCAGCAGCATGGCCGCCACGGCCGCCACGGGCCTGGGCTGTTTGAGAAAGAGGGCCCCGAGCACTGGAATAAACAAACCCGAAACCAAAAAGGCATACGAATAGAGCATCAGCTCCAAGACAGAGGTCATCTGCGAAGCCAAAAGCAAGGCCATCACCCCAAGGATCAGGGTGGTCAGCTGGCTCAGGCGCAGCATGGACTTGCCATTGGGGTCCAGTCCCAGCAGTGTGACCAGGATGTCGTTGACCAAGTTGCCCGAACAGGCCATCAGGCAACTGTCGGCCGTGGACAAAATGGCCGAAAAATAGGCCGCCAAAATCAAGCCCATCAGGCCAACCGGCATGACCGTGCGCAATAGCATGGGCAGACCTGTCTCCGGGTCCGTGACGTTGAACATGCCCTGCTCGGCGGCCACCCGGGCCAGCAGGCCCAGGGCCACGCCCATGAACGCCATGACCGGCCACTCCAGCAGACCCGCCAGATACCAGGCCCGCTGGGCCGTCTTTTCGTCCCGGCATGCGTAGATGCGCTGATACAGGGTCATGCCCACGAACCAAATGGGTACGATGGTCACCGCCCACTTGACCAGTGTCTGCCAGCTCAGGTTGTTCAGGTACAGCATCTCTGGAGGTAGTGCCTGACGAATCGCGTCCCAGCCTCCCACGGCCGAGTAAGCCACGGGCAAGCCGATGAAGAGGAGGCCCACCATGAGCACGGCCCACTGCACCGTGTCGGTGTAGATGACGGCCTTCAGCCCACCCATGACCGTGTAGGCCACGGCCACTGCACCCATGATCCACAGGGCGACCTGGAGGTCCAGATCAACAAAAGTCCCGTTGGCCAACTTGGCACCGGCCAGAAGCTGCGAGCTGGTAAACCCCAGGTAACCCACCGCCGAAATCAGGCCAGCCAGCACAGCCACCCGGCCACCGTATGCCTGCTTGAACAGATCGGGAAAAGTCAGGGCTCGGGCCAAGGCGGGGTTGCACTTGACCCGCGGGATGAGCACGACGGCTGCCAACCAGGCCCCCAACAGGCCGGTGAACAGCATCCATGAGCCGCTCAAGCCCATGGCGAAGCCCAGCC
Organism: Deltaproteobacteria bacterium; assembly: GCA_030591745.1. Next base: position 26 of record JAUVAM010000094.1, on the reverse strand, counting down.
CGCCCAGGCCGATGGAGAAACCGCCC
>JAUVAM010000373.1 GCA_030591745.1 Deltaproteobacteria bacterium | reverse complement strand
TGATTTCAACAGTGAGGAGGAGCCCTGTGTCGAGGGTATGACCCTTGCGCCGGACGAGCGATGCACTTTCCTTGTTGTCTATGAAAGTCAGTATGCTGGAGAAGACAGCCCTGGGTGGGTCTTCCTCGAATCCGGCAACCTCGGTCCCTGCGCTTATCCACCACAGCGCGCAATCGAGCTGGGTGCCTACGCACCCACCCCTTGTGACATGGTCGTTGCCCCTTTATCCATGGACCTGGGCGAAATGGTCATCGGCACACGACCCCGTATGGACATGATGAGCGTGAGCAACCAAGGGTCTGTAACCCGCACATTCTCCATCTCGATGATTGAAGGAGCTCAATCCGCTTCATTCTCGCTGCAGACTCTGGGCGCATGCGAACTGGAAGAACAGGAACTGACACCTGGCGCTGTCTGTACCTACACTGTGCTTTTTGACCCAGAGGAGCCTGGCGACCACCAAGCAGAAGTCGGTGTTTTTTCGGACGACATAACCTGCCGTCAAATCAGCGTGCAGGTCCATGGCAGCGCGGTGGAGGAGTAGGCCATGGGCAAGCGCAACTTACTAGTAATGCTGGCCGCGATCATGCTGCTTGCAAGCTGTGGGGATGGATTTCCCATTGGAGAAAGAGTTCTGCAGAAGATCGAAGTGGATGGATGGATGAGCGACCTGTGGTTCTCCCGAAATGGGGAGCAATTGATAACCATTCACAGGACCATGAAGAGAAACACGATCACCCAAGAACTGAGCCGGCAACGTGACACTATCGGCGTATATCAGGCCGAAAGCGCAGAAAAGATTTACGAGTATCGATCGGAGCACCGCATCTGGCGTGCGTACACCTGCGCAGATCCAGACATCATCATCTACGGCGAAGACAACTTTCCGGTAGACGACGATTTGGAATTGGTGTTTCGGTCTATTAGCTCCGGCGAAGAAGTCGCAAGATTGTGGGTTCAGAACTTGCCCGATAGCCACAACGACACTGATTTCCACTGCGACATGGAGGAAAACCTGATCTACTTCAACCGAAGTCGTTGTGAAATCGGCATCGCGGACGGCAGCACGGGAGAGCTGCTGAGAATGATCCCGCATGAGTGCATCGCCGGCCTTTCGCCATTGTTCGTTCAAAAGGCAGAGGACAGGATTGTCAGATTCGATAGAAACGCATACGTTTTCTACATTTTTCGCCTATCGACAGGGGAATTACTTGGGACAGTAAACCCATGGCCAAATCCTTACGAACTAATGTTTCTTTTCGAACTCTGGGAGCTTTCAAGCGACCAACTCCTCTTTGCCATCAATGCATCAAAAGACGATGAGCAAGGAATATTCTTCCAAACGATTGACCTGCGCAGCATGATAATAACCAACGAAACCCTCCTACAAAACTGCATGCTGCCAAGTAACTTGACCCTCGTACCCCAAGAAAATGCTGTCGTTGGACTCTTTGATTCTCTGGGCGGATGTCTTGAAGCAAACATGTACGGTATCGGCCATTTCTCCTTTGAATCTGGAATTGTCACAGAAAAAGTAGAAGTGGACGACGACGGTCAAGGCCCATTTGTTGCTTTACCAGAAGCCAACCTTCTATACTTGGAAACCTGGCTCGCGGGAAACAATGCCTCAGCCACATTATACTCCATCCCCGATCTGGAAATCGTCCACCAGGGCGAAGCGGCCATTGACGCGGACACACACAAGTACGTCTCCGAGGGCAACCTATTGGTCATGGGGAGCTACTTCTCCGACCGATTCGGCGTCTACGATCTGAACAACTTCCGCGTCCTGGATCGCTTTAACATCTGTGATGGGGTTAGTGGCGACAGCCTGACCATCGACCCAAGCCAAAAATGGGCGGCAGTCATGTGCGACGGCATCATAACCGAAAGCGACTACGGAGACGGCATCGGACCGCCGCCCAAGGGCGCGGGAGTGGCTATCGTGGGACTGGACGGGTACCGGTAGGCTTAGAAAAGAATCACCATCGCCCCCAAAGGCAGCTCGTCGTAAACCTTGGCCACATCGCGCAGATGCGCCACCACGCAACCCCAGCTCAGTCCCCGGGGCCCGTCATTTTTCCATTCGTCGATCCAGCCGTGAAAACCGATGCCGCCGCCCAGGATGGTCTTGCCCAGGGTGGCCTTGCGAAGGGCCCAGGCCTTGGCGATTTGTTTCCGCTGGGACTGCGTTATCCACTTGCGAGCCAGGCCGTAGTCGGCGTCGTAGGGATTGGGGTAGTTGATTTTGACCCAGTGACCGCCGAAGTAGTCGCCAAAATTCCCAGAGAATTCGCCTTTGTAGCGATGGATGACGAAATACATGCCCTTGGGCGTGCGCAGATCGCCTCGACGTCTTTTGCGGCCGGTGGACTGGCCGAAGGCCACGTCGTAGGTGGCTTTGCGTTTGCCCTTGTTGAAGACGGCCATGCGCAGGCTGTTGTGATCCACGAGAGCGAGATGCGCTTCGGCCTGGGGAACGAAAAGCTTGCGGTGGGCTCGGATGAAGGCGCTGGGAGCGGTATAACGCGCCCGGATCCAGGCCAGGTTCTTGCCGTGGGTCGAGGGCCAGTAGGTGGGCGCCAGGCCTGAGTCCCAGCGTAGCTCCAGGTGCAGGTGGGCCTTGTAACGACCCTCCGCGTCCCTGCCGATGCTGCCGATGGTCTGCCTTCGGGTCACGACCTGTGCGGTTTTGACGGTCATGGATTTCAAGTGGGCGTATAGCGAGCGGATGCGCTTTTTCTCGTGGTTTTCGTAAAACAGGTGCTCGATGATGACCACCTTGCCCCACAAGCCCGCAAAGTCCTTGGCCAGGACGACACGGCCCGCGGCCAGGCTGTGTACTGGCTGGCCCTCGTCCGTGTTGCCCCCGCCCCGCCCGTTCCAGTCTTCGCCTGGATGAAGCCCCAGGGAATATCGCTCACCAAAGCCCGCTGCCACATACCAACCCTGATGGCGCTTGCCCGTCCTGACGTCCACATAGGCACCCTTGCCTTCGGTGTTGCCCACGGGAAAGTCAAAACCATCAGCCACCGGATGGGGGTGCTCCAAATAGCGATCGAAAATGTCGGGCTCGGCCGCGTTGGCCTCGCCCACCTGGAACATGAGAATGAGAAAGGCCCAGGCCGCCAAGCTGCCCAGGACGGCCCAGAGGATGGCGCGGGTCATGCTTCGTCTCATAAAACCTCCCGCAGTCTATCACTGCGCGGTCAAGCCGCGCAGCATAACGTGGCACTAACGAATCAAAAAACGATTCGTAAATGCCACTAACAAAGCAAGGGCCATGCCAGAAAAAATCAGACGTGTTTTCATATCACTAGAACGAGAGGCCAGGCGACGAGTGTCTTTGGAGACACATAGACAGGTCAAATCGACAACATGCGCTCCAGGGCCAAGCGAGCGTCCGCCTTGAGTTCGTCATCCAGGACCACGGCCTGGCCTTCGGGCAGGGCCTCCATCGTGGCGCGCAGGTTGGTCAAATCGATCCGGGCCATGTTGTAACAAAGCGAACGACGCAAGGGTATCACCTGCCGATCGGTATACTGAGCGGTCAGGCGTTCGACCAGATGCATTTCCGTGCCGATGATAAGCGTACTACCCGGCGCGGCCTCGGCCACTTCTCGCACCAAATAAGAAGTGGAGCCGGCACCGTCCACTGCCTGTACCACCGGCTGCGGGCATTCCGGATGCACGAGGATGCGGGCATCCGGATGCTTTTGGCGAGCCCAGGCCACGTCCTCGATGGTGAAAGCCGTGTGCACGTGGCAATAGCCCTTCCAGAGGATCACCCGGGCCTTCTTCAACCGGTCCACTTCCACCCCGCCCTCCGGGCTCGAGGGATCCCAGAGCACCACTTCTTCAGGCTTGATGTCCATGCCGGCCACTGTGGTGCGACCCAGATGCTCATCGGGCAGGAAGAAAACGACCTGGCGTTCGCGAAAGGCCCATTCGAAAGCCCTTGCGGCGTTGGACGAGGTGCAAACAGCCCCACCATGTTTCCCCACGAAGGCCTTCAGCTCGGCCGTGCTGTTCATGTAGACCAGGGGCATGACCGCCTCGGGCCCGAGCACCTCGCTCATGCGATTCCATGCGGCTTCCACCGAAGCGCGATCCGCGAAATCAGCCAGCGGACAACCGGCCGTGGCCTCCGGATGAAAAACCTTTTGCTCTTCACGGCGCAGAACCTCGGCCGCCTCGGCCATGAAGCGCACACCGCAAAAGACGATGAAGCGAGCATCCTTTGCGTCCCGAGCAGCCTTGGCCAATTCGTAAGAATCGCCGAGCTTGTCGGCCAGGGCCGTCAGCTCAGGCCGCTGGTAGTGGTGAGCCAAGAGAATAAGTTCATCTCCGAGGCGCGCTTTGACTTTTTGAATGGCTTCGATGGCCGCTTGATTCATGTTCATAGCCCTCTCCTTATCTACCCATTTCGTATACCAGGTGCGGAAGCTCTGGCAAGAGCAGTTCGTCCAGAGCCAAACGCACAGCCTTGGGCGAACCCGGCAAGACCGCGACAAAGAGACGACGCCCGGCCAGCTCCACCACGCCCGCCTCCGCCCGACTCAGCATGGCCGCCGAGCCAATCTCGTCATAGCTCAAGCGACGAAAAAGCTCCCCAAAACCTGGCAAGTTCTTGATCCAAAAAGGTTCCATGGCCTCAATGCTCAAATCGGCGGCGGCGATGCCCGTGCCGCCGGAGAAAAACACGGCCCTGAGTTCTTCGTGCGCGAGCAATTCTTTGAGACACTCGCGCACCGGCGACACACCGTCTTTGATGATGCGGCGTTCGAGCAGCCGATGACCGGCCGCCTCGCATCGTTCCGCCATGACCGGCCCAGAACGATCTTCAGCCGCGCCTCGGGAAGTGCTGACCGTCACCAGGGCCAAAGAGACCTGCTTGGGTGCTTTTGATTTGTGTTCGTGATGACCCATATG
>JAUVAM010000281.1 GCA_030591745.1 Deltaproteobacteria bacterium | reverse complement strand
TGGGCAAGCGCTTCGGAAAATATGAAATTCTTGCACGCCTGGCCACGGGCGGGATGGCCGAGATTTTTCTGGCCCGGCAAACCGGCATCATGGGTTTTGAGAAGCTGGTGGTCATCAAGAAGGTCTTGCCCCACCTGGCGCGCGAAGAGCGCTTCATGCTTATGTTTTTTGACGAGGCCCGCATCGCGGCCCGGCTCAACCACCCCAATGTGGTGCAGATCCACGAATTGGGTCAGGAGGGCGAAGAATATTACATCGCCATGGAGTACCTGGAGGGCCAGAGTCTGTCTACCGTGTTGCGCGCCGCGGCCAAGCAGGGAAAGCACTTGCCGTCGGCGGTTTGCACGGCCATGGCTATCCAGGCCTGCGAAGGGCTCGGCTATGCTCACCAATTAACCGACAACGAGGGAAAGCCCCTCAAGTTGGTGCATCGCGATCTGAGTCCTCAGAACCTTTTTGTTTTGTATTCGGGCACCCTCAAGGTGGTCGACTTTGGTATCGCCCAGGCGGAAGAAAAACTCGAAAAGACCCGAACAGGTGTCATCAAGGGCAAATACGCTTACATGTCACCCGAGCAAGTGCAGGGAAAGCCCCTGGATGCCCGCAGCGATCTTTTCGCCATGGGGGTGGTGCTCTGGGAGAGCTTGACCCACAAGCGTTTGTTCAAGCGGGAGAACGATCTGGCCATCGCACAGGCCATTGTTTACGGCGAGGTGCCGGCGCCCAGTTCTTTGCGAGAGGGCGTGCCCAAGGCTCTGGATGCCGTGGTGGCCAAGGCGCTGAACCGCGACATGGAAGAGCGCTTTCAAAGCGCGCAGGAATTCCAAAAGGCCCTGCTGGAGGCCGCCAACGAAGCCGGTTTGCAGACCGCGCCCACGGTGGTGGCCGAGACCATGCGGCGGCTTTTTGACGACACCATGAAGCGGCAGAAAAAGGCGGTGGACGCGGCTCGGCGGGGTTCGGTGAGTGACGCCGCCGCACAGAGTCTCAAACCACAGACGGACGAGTCGGTGACCTTCGACGGCACTCGGCCTTTGCCGACCACGCCCAGTGATTTGCATGTCTCCCAGGTGCAAACCCGACCTCGTCGCGGCCCGTGGCCCTGGTTGGTGGCGGTCCTTTTGGTGCTTCTTTTTGGGGGCATCGCGGCTTGGCTCTTTGCAGGAGGGGGTCTGGATAAGTTGCTCGGGACACCCCCCGAGGAGACCCCCGACGTGGCCCGCGTTGATGTCGAGAGCGAGGTCGCACGGGTGGTGGTGGACGCGGGGCGGGACGCGAGTGAAGTCGGAGACGCTGGAGCAAAAGATGGCGGGATCGACGCTGGCACAGCAGACAAACAAGAAAAGAAGCAGCCTGCAAAAAAATTCGGCCGTTTGAAGTTGAGCCTGGGCCCTGCCGACGCCCGGGTGTTGATCAACGGCAAAGTCATCCCGCGAAAACGGTGGCGGCGAGGATTGAAGCTCGTCCCCGGCCCCTACAGGGTCCGTGCTGAAAAGGAAGGATTCCAGGCGGCCGAGGGACAGGTTCGGGTACAAGCCGGCAAACTTTCGCGTCTGGATTTGAAGCTCAAGGCCATCAAGGTGGAAGCACCCAAGGTCGATCCACCCAAGCCCGCGGGCAAGGGGTTTTTGCGCCTGGATTCGGATCCCTGGACCCAAGTATTTTTCCGCGGCAAGAAGCTGGGCCCCACGCCCTTGTTCAAGGTGGAACTGCCCGCGGGAGAGCACAGCCTGCGTTTGGTCAACAAAGAGGCGGGCATCGACAAGCAGATCAAGGTTAAGATCCGCAAGGACGAGCTGACCAAGCGGACCGTGCGCTTTTAGTGTTTCTAAACCAGGTAAGCTTTTCTCAATTGACTCAAGTACCCAAACCGCCAGCACCAGAGTAGAAACACTGATACCGGGTCGCAAAGCGACACGGTGCTAGAATGCAGCTTAAGGACAATCGCCGCTTTGCTGTCCCATGAAAATTCGAATTTGTCCGCTCGAGGTGATGCCCACCACATCCCAGCGCCCGTCGTGGTCCAAATCCCCGACTTCGGCGGTCAGCAAATCCAGATTACCGTAGAGGCTGTTTGTGTCAAACACGATCGTGTCGGCCCGCAAGAGAGTGATCCGCTCTTTGGTGACGACCACCAGATCGTCGTTTCGAGTCCAGGGATAGTCATGACTCGTCATGTCCAAGAGTGGCCCCCCGCCTTGCGCCAAGGACACCACCTGCTCCGCTTCCGTCGCCCAGGTCCCACCCTGGCCAAGCCAGGTGTAAACGATTGATTCGTGATCGTCGTTGGATTCCACGCTGAGCATGATATCGGGCAATTGGTCGCCGTTTCGATCAAGCACCGCGATGTGTTTGGCTGTTTGCGTCTCGGTGTCAATGTTCAGGTTGAGGCTTGCCGTGGGGGTTGTGTCCGAGAAATTGAGGAGATCGAGAGGATGGATCTCGAGGGTCTTAGACTCAGGATTGAAGATGGCGATCTGCGGCCAGGCGAAACGGGAATCTGTAAACACGCATACGGCCTCGGAGCCGAAGCCCAGATGTTTGGAGTACGGCGGGGAGAGGAAGAAGCTGCCGGGCATGGCGGAGAATCCAAGACGGAGCTCCAGGCTGGTCTCCGTGACAGCAAGCAAGTCCGGTGGGCGATCCCCAGCAAGATTTCCGACGAAGGTTTTCAAGACCGAGATGATGTCTCCAATCGGGGGCATGGATTCGGCCGGAGATAGCGGAGCCAAGGGATTGTCGCTGTTGAGGAAATATTTCGGAGAGTCATGCTCGGGCAGGTAAAGCAAATCGATAAGGAGGTCCCCGTCCAGATCCGCAACATGCGAAAATATTGGCATGGCGAAGGAGGGCAAGGAAGGCGTGGCGGAGAATGCCCCCGACCAGATGCGGTCCGGGTCCGTGCCATGCTCTGCCACCCAGACCTGGGCCGCGGGGTCTGTGCTGAGCTCCTCCAGGGAGAATACGATCAGGTCCTGGACGCCACTTTTGTCCAAGTCCGCCAATTTCAGCGAGGGCCTAAGGCTCATGTCGAGCTGGGGGCCGAGCCAGGGCAGTTCCACCAGATAGTCCGTGCGCGGCTCGGCGAAGCCCTGAGCGATGAAGAGACTGCCCGTGGCGGGGGGCTGGTTGTAGGGTGTGTCGGCGATGGACTTGATTATCAGCAAATCTTCCCGAGCCTGGTGGGTGAAGTGGCCCGGCAGCATGCTGTGCACCCCTTCGTCTCCGAACAAGGGGATGCTGTGTTCTTGCGCTGGAGCGAAGTGGTCGCTGTCAACTCGGCCGCGGTTTCGATAGAGCCGCATTTTTGCGCCAGGTTTGTCCAGCATGACGAGGTCGCGCAGGCCGTCACCGTCCAGGTCGGCGGCGGCAAGCTGCACCCTGATCTCGAGGCCGTCTTTGGTGACCGGGAAGGACGGCCATTGAAGCTGATAGGAAGGATTGAAAAGTTCAGAGTCGCTTGGATCCTGAAATGGCCTGGCTTGCAATATACGCAAGGCTGAACCGACTTGGGTCTCATTTGGATCCTCCTCGATCCAGAGCATGGCCAGGTCGTCCCTTCCGTCCTCGTCGTAATCCAAAGCAGCGATGGCCTCGAGGCGATGGCCGACCACGGGAAAGCCGCCGCTTGTTTTTGAGTAGATGGGCTCTACACCGCCATTCAGGTCACAGCGAAAAACCTTCAGGTAAGTCACTTCTGTTGGCATGAAGCGATGAAGCACCAAGGCCATATCGTCAAGGCCGTCTCCGTCGAAATCACCAAAGCTTGCATCGACCAGGCTCAAGTCGGCGCCTACGATGTTAAAGTATTCCGAGGGGCTTGGAATGGAGCCGTCAGCCAGCGGCTCAAAGACCCGCCAGTGGGTTGAGCTGTTTGTAAAGTCAAAATAGAGGACCGAGAGCTCCTGTCCAGGATCACCATCCATCTCGATCAGGTCCAGCCGCAAGTTTAGAATAGAGGCCGAATTGGCTACGTACTGGTCTCCCATGAGGCTGCCGTCCAAACGCCGTATCTTCAGTCGGAGATCATTGTTGTCGCGGTCCAGGTAGGCCAGTTCCCAGACGCCATCTCGATCCACGTCGATCAGGCTTGCATGCATCGGTCGATCGGCAATTACCAGATCTCGCTCGCTCCCGAAGGATGCGCATCCGTTACCCGTCGACAGGTTGTCCACGACCGCGATGTGGCCAGTCTCTTCAAAGCCCGCCGCGTCGGAAAGCAGCAGGTCATCGAGGCCATCACCGTTCAGATCTCCGACAGAAAAGCTCAAGGTGGTGTCGTTGGAGTAGTTCTCGAAAACCAGGATTTCGTTGTCACAAGTCGCCGGCTGGCTGTGGCCGGCATAGTCTCGGCAACACTCGTCTGCGCTTTCGTCGCAGTCCTCGTCTAAGTTGTTGCCACAGCGTTCCGGGCTGCCGGCGTTCACCAGGGGATCGTTATCGTCGCAGTCGGAAAAATCGCAGTCGATGCAAGAAGAGCAGGGTTGCTCGGGCAGGCCACAGTCTGATTGGCAGCTCGCCGCCTGGGCTCCGTCCTGGTCTTCGTCGGATGCGGGATTGGCGGAATAGGTGCAGCCGGTTTCGTAATCGCAACCGGCCAGGATACAGGTGAGGCCCTCAATGCCGCAGTCGATGGGTGCTTGCAGGCATTCTCCGTTTTGGCAAAGGCCTTCGGTTTCGTGGCATGCGTCCCTGAAGATGTCGCAGGCGCTGCCATTTGCCTGCACGGCGGTGGGTTCACAACGCATGATTTCTCGGTGCGCGATGCATTGCCAGCTGAGCACGCATGGATAATTCACGGCACCCCAGTCCAGGCAGTCGGTGTCGGTCAGGCATCCCGTTTGGCATCCCAAATCCAGCCCCACGCAGTTGCCTGACTCGCAGCTGTCGTTCAAGGTGCAGGCGTCTCCGTCATTGCAGGCCTGACCCTCCAGATCGGGATCGGTGTCTTGACCACAATCGCCGCCCCCGGCCGGACAGGTCCAGTGCTTGCAGCTTTCAAGTTCTTCGGTGAGCAGTCCCCAGGTCACGGCCTGGGCGCAATCGGTGGCGACTTGGCACTGGCGGCAGGGGGCTTCGTCGCTTAGTCCGTCGCAGTCATCGTCCCAGCCATTCGGGTAAATCGTGGGATCGTGGAAGCAAAGTTCGAACGGCTGACTGCCGCAAAACCAGGCCAGGTCGAGTTCCACGATGGCGCTTTGCTCGGCGTCCAAGGTGATCACTTCACAGGCCCGGAGGAAGGCCTGCTCTCGCCCGTTTTCGCCCAGGGCCACGAAGGCCATCCGACCCACCGGCACATCGCTCATCAAGGGATGACTATTGGACTCCAGGGGGATTGGCAGGTTGGCCCGGCCGACCAGATCCAGATTGACGCTGTTTTCGTCACCGAGGAAGTCCGCGAAGCTTTGGCAGGGATCCTCTACGCCTGATGGTGCAGCAAAGACATAGAGCGAGACCTGATCACAGAATTCCCTGGACTCGGCGTCGGGGAAGGCGATTTGCAGCTCGAAGTCACCCACCGCCGGGCAGCCCGACAGGGCCAGGGCCATCAGCAGCATCATGGTGAAAGATGATATTCGTCGCATGGAGGGCCTCGATTGTCTCAGCGTGTGCTGATCTGAAAGTCCACGTGATCAGGGGCCTGGGGCCAAAGGGCATAGGTGGTCACCCCGGCGCCGGCTGCAACGGCCGTCCCCACGATGGTCCAGAACCACCAACTTTTGTGCCAGGTCGGACCGGCTTGTAGGGTTTCCGGGTCCACAAGGACCAATCGCTGCGGCTTGCTGGCCGAACCCACCTCTCTCAAAACGCCACCGAAGGCATCGGTGAGCAGCAAGTGATAGTCGTGATAGGGGGC
>JAUVAM010000146.1 GCA_030591745.1 Deltaproteobacteria bacterium | reverse complement strand
GGCCAGTTCTTCGGGATTGGTGATCAGGTTTTCCTTCACGTGGATGGGCGAGCGAAACACAGCGCACACCACGTGGCGGTACCCGGTAGTGAGCCAGGAAAAGCCGGGTTCTGAAGATGATCCGTCCTGGGCCGCATCGACGTGAAGGGTGTTGGTGAACAATTGATTTTGGTACGTCTGTTCATCATAACTTTCGTCGCCGCACCCGCACACGAGTGCCATGGACATGATAACCGCTCCAAGCAAACAATAACGCATGGTTCATGCCTCCTTTAAAAAATGTCGTTGTACCATTTGAGCTGCAGTCCCGCGAAGCCCATGGGCCCGAACAGGTGCTTGTTTTTCAGGCTCTCGGGGCCTTCGCCGAAGGGGCTGAAGGTCTTTTCTAAATAGGGGACCTCTCCCAGGTAGGAAAAACCCAGCGCCAGCAACAAATCCAGGCTGAAGTTGCCCCCCCGAGCCAGGCGCACCTCGGTTTCCACAAAGGCATCCACCGCCCCGGTCCACTTGTCCACGTCTTTGGCCGCGCTCTGGGCCGATGCATAGGTCATCCCCACAGCCACGCCGATTTTGACGTTGGCAAAGGAGTATTTTTCCCAGACAGGATACTTGGTCAGCGCCATGATTTGGATCAGATTGTGGTTCAGGCTGAAGTCACCTTCGTTCTCACCCAAAAAGGTATCCAAACGTTGGTGGGATTCGAATCCCGCAAAAGCCACGCGGAGGCCCAACTCCAGGTAGTTGATCCTGAGCTCGCCGTCCAAGGTGAAAAAATGTGTATGATCCACCTCGGGGTGCGCATTGTTGACGAATACATAGCGATAGCCGGCACTAAAATGCCTCGAATCCACCCGCAGGCCCGGCGGCGCGTTCAAGAAACGCGTGGCGATGGGATTGTACAGCACCGCGTGCAGCGAAAGTTTATCACCGTCCACCAGCTGGTGGGTGGTGACGTGGGGTTTGTACCCCTCTTGGCTCACCTTGATGGTGTAGCTTCCGGTGCGAAGCTCGATCACCACAGGCGTCTTGCCTTTGGGCTTATCGTCGACAAATACCTGGCAGGACTCGGGGTGAGACGTGACATGAACCGTCACGCGGATACTGCGCCGGATGCTGGTGGCAAAGCGCTTCACGGCACTCTCCACGGAGGAAAACAAGGCGGCGCTGACAGGCTGGTTCAGCTTCTCTGAAAAAAAGATCTGCCCGTTGCGCAGATCAACCAGCTTGAGGTGCAAACCGAACTGCTGGCCGTCCTGGTGGTAGGACATGAGGATCACACCATCCACCCCGGTCTTGTTCTTGACGTTGATGAGAGAGAGGCGGTCTAACCCGTCCAGGGCCGTGAAGTCGGAGAACCTTTCAGCCAGGTCGGGCAGCTTCTCCGGCAAGGTGACCCGCACCTCGTCGATGTCTTCGATCACACCGGTCGCAATCTGCCTCAAGATCGGCGTGAGCGATTGGGCCATGGGCGACTCATCCTCAACATGCACAGGTGCGATGAACAGCTCGATGGCCGGACTCGTCTCTACGCCCCTGGACAAGTCGTCTTGTTTTTGCTTCTCGGCGGTTTCCGGTTCTGCATCGGAAGCTAAGCCCGGCAGGGGCAAGGCCAACAAGATACCCACCAAGAATTTGGAGATTATTCCCATAGTTTATCTCCCTTATGTAACTCGTACCTGGATAGTACCTCTTCGATGGCTTTTCGTCGAGCGCACCCATTTCTTCCCTTCACAGTGGCCGTCCTCGTGATCCATGACGCTCTCATCTCATCTCTCATCATTCTCTCGATAGCCTGATTCTGTTTGCGAAAGGCCGACGGCGGCGTTTATATCGGCTGCGGAACCTTGCCCCGTTTTTCCATCCGGGAGGTCATGGAGGCACACAAGGAGCCCTTCTCCCTTTGCCTGCGCCATGCCAAAAACACGCCGGACGAGTCGATTTGAATTTTTTCGCAAAGGGGTGTATTCGGTTTCTATCGAGAATTAATGGGTTCACACAATTATGGGAGGATTCGATATGAGTTGGCTCGTGATCGGAACGCAGCGTGCGCTTGCTTTGGGCATCATCTTAGTCGGCGCGGTCTCTTTGGCCGGCGAAGCCGGGGCAGACAAGGCTATCAAGATGGTGGTGGGCGAACAGCGGGTGATGGCCTACAGTGGGCTGAAATCCCAATCCATCGCCAAGACCTCGGTGGCCGAGGCCAAGGCCTTGGCCGGCGATGAATTCTTGCTGTTCGCCAAGACGGCCGGGGAGACCACGCTGACCATCCTGTGCGAGGGGAAACCCAAGCTGGAGGTCAAACTCATCGTCTCCGGCAAGGGCAAGGCCGAGGCCAAAATGCCGGAAGTGGAACAAAGCGGCACGCTGCGCTTGGAGGTGGGCAGCAAGAAGATCATGAGCTTTGACGGCTTGCAGCGGCTTGCGATCGGCAATCCCAAAGTGGCCGACGCCAAGCCGCAGGGAAGCGACAGCATCGAACTGCTGGCTAAGGGGGTCGGAAGGACCAACATGCTCGTTTACCTGAAGGGCAAGCCGGTCAAAAGCTATGACATCGTGGTGAGCAAGGCGGCCAAGGCGGATTGAGCCGCTGCGGCAGTGCAGCGCCCACAAATATCATTTTCAATAAGTGTTATATGAGCACACCTGACCCCCCCCGAAGAACGCGAGGTGGCGTTTAGGCAATGGTCTAGGTCTGGGCAATCCGCACGACAGTGGCCCTCCTCGCAGATCCAGCCGCAGGTTCCATCCAAACCACCGTTGCAATCGTCCGCGGTCGTGCATTCGTCCGTCAGTGAGCTGTTATCACAAGCTGCCAGGGCGAAGGCGCAAAGGGCGTCATCATGATCCATGATGCTCTCATCTCCTCATCCTCCCGATATCCCGATGTCCTGATGTCCTGATTCTGTTTGCGAGTGGATACATGTTAGCACAGGTTGTAGTAGGATGGGGCTACAAGGTTCTCATGGGCAAGATTGTCGACCCACCTGTTGAAAGGTCCTGAAATAATGCAAAAGCAATCCATCCCGGTCATCCCCCTTTTCGTGTCCCTGCTGTGTTTTTCCTTCCAGGCTTGTACAGAAAAGCCGAGCAGCATTGACCCCCCCCAGCCCAACCAGGCCGTCAGCATCCGACCGCCCCAAAAGGCCTTCATCTACAAGCTGGTCATGCCGGAAAAAAATACCGAAGACCCCTGCGATGACCTCGAAAAAATGAAGGCCCTGGCCAAGAAGGCCGACGGCGGCGTCTATATCGGCTGCGGAACCTTGCCTCGTTTTTCCATACGGAAGGTCATGGAGGCACACAAGGAGCCCTTCTCCCTTTGCCTGCGCCATGCCAAAAACACGCCGGGAGAAAAGCGATTCAAGTTTCATTGGACCGTCAAGCCCGACGGCACAGTCCATGACGTGAAAGCCAAAACCGCATCCAAAGGCGAAGAGGCCATGCAGCAATGCATCTCGGCCGAGATCCTGAAGTTGAAGTTCCCCAAGCCCATGGGTGGCGGTGTGGTGGAACTCAACTGGCCCTTCATCTACGCCCCGGTCTCGGTCGACAAGTAGGGCTGGGTCTGGAACCTGCCGACCCTTTGTTCGTCCTGGTCCTGCCGATGGGCGGGGCGGGGACGTCTTTGATTTTACAGATATGAATCAACGTTCGTTGTTTTTTTATTGACCAGGACCGGTTTCGGGCATAAAGTCAATGAGCGTTGCTTTTAGGGATGCAGAGCTAACTCAACTTACAAAGACTCAACAATCATTGAGTTTTTGTCCGAGGCTGTCAATGAACAACGAGGTCAATATCAGCAATCCGACCGAGCTTGGCGTGGCTATCCGGGCGGTGAGGATAGCCGCCGATCTTACCCAGGCCGACGCAGCCGCTCTGTGTGGCGTCAGCCCTCCCTTCCTCAACGGAGTGGAGCGGGGAAAGCCCACCGCGCAGGTGGGGCTTATCCTGGTGGTGTGCCGGGGTCTCGGGATCCAGATGCGCCTCGCCGTCCCGGAGCCAATCCCCGAGCTTGCCGAAGCCCCCCGGCGAAAACCACGTTCAGGCAGGAAACGATGAAGGCGCTCGTCGTCTGGGCCGAAGGCACCAGGGTCGGCGTGTTGACCTCCGAGAGGGGAACATGGAGCTTCGTGTACGATTCGTCCTGGCTTGGACACGAGCACGCATTCCCTCTTTCTCCCCACTTTCCCCTCACGCAAGAGCGCTTCAGCGACGGGCCGGAGGATCGAAGGGTCCTTTGGTTTTTTGAAAACCTCCTGCCGGAAGGTGGTGTCCGCCAGGCGCTCGCTCGCTTCGCCAGGGTGTCCGAGCACGACGTTTTTGGGCTCCTGGAGCGCTTCGGTGAGGAGAGCGCTGGTGCTCTCACCCTCCTGCCCGAAGGGCAGCCGTTTCCGAATGTCGGGACCTACGCGCCTATGTCCCGTGAAGAGCTTCGCAGTCAGATAGTCGCCATGCCCTCCGTACCGCTCATCGCGGTCAACGGGCGGGCGAGGATGAGTCTCGCCGGTGTGCAGCAGAAGATCGGTCTTCATCGCCGGGGCAAAATGTTTCTGTTGCCAGAGCATGCTGCGTCTTCGTCTATCCTCAAACCCGATAACGCCCGACCCGACCTGTTTCCATTTTGTCCCGCCAACGAGCATTTCTGCATGACACTCGCCCGCGAAACGGGCATTCCGGCGCCTGCGACCGAGCTGCTCCATCTTCCCGAGCCCGCCTACGTAGTCGATCGGTTCGACAGAGGGATCGAGGGGGGGCGGGTCGTGCGCCGGCACCAGATCGACCTGTGCCAGCTCCTCAACAAGTGGCCGGGCTACAAGTACGAGTCAGAGGGTGGGGCCACTTTCGAGCAAGCCTACAGGGCTCTCGATGCGACGCGCCAGCCGGCCGTGGCACGGCGCCAGCTGCTGAGGTGGCTCATCTTCAACTACCTGATCGGCAATTCGGACGCCCATGCAAAGAACATCTCCTTCCTGGTTACAGCGGATGGCATCGAGTTGGCTCCTGCCTACGATCTGTTGAGCGTTCGCGTGTACGGCGCGGACTACGACTACCTCGCGATGACTATCGGGGGAGAGCTGCGGTACGAGTGGCTGGAGGAGAGGCACTGGTCTGCGTTGGCCGAGTCAATCGGGCTGAGTCCTCCGTTCCTGGCGCGTCTGCGGCAGGAACTCGCGGAAAGGCTGCCCGACGCTGCCCGGGCCTTGTCGAACGACCGCGTGTTCAAGCCGGATGAGCGTGGTTTCCTCGAGGCCGTGATAGAGAACATCGAGACCCTCAGCCGGCTGTCCTTGGTCAATATCCGTGCTAAGCGAAATCCTTGACGAATCCTCCCCAACTATCCACTCAGCAAAGAGGTTAGCTCGGAGAGCTTGGACTTGAGGACCGGTACCAGGCCTTCCAGGCGCTGTGGTGGGAGCAGCGGGCGTAGTTGCGCTGAAAACTTTTTTTCGTCCAGGCTTTGGATTTCATTTCGCAATTCGGATTGGAATTCTTCCAGGCTCATGCGCTTTCGGTTCTTCAGCTTCTGCAAACGGCTCTGAATTTGTTCCAGTCTGCTTGTTAGTATGGCCATATCAGGTAGGACGCCAACGTGGGCGTGCCAGTAGTAAATGTCGTAGAGGTCACGTGCCAGGCGGCGCTCATTCCAGGCGGCCATCTTGTGAGCCAAGGCCACTTCTTTGCTCATGACGCGAATGACCTGGGGCAGGACCTTTGCCTTTTTTGCCAGCAATTCGGTGGTCAAGGGCTCGGAAGGCACATCGGGTGAAACGTTGAACTCGACTTGGAGCTGGGTTTGGCCCTGGGTGATGAGAAATCTTCCGCTGGTGGAGTGGATGCTTTTTTTGACCTCGGCATCCGGGAGTTCGCTGAGCAATTTTTTAATGCATGATCCAGATCATGATTTCGTCGACGGTCATGTTCGAATTGTCAATGGAGGTCATTTAGAACCCCTTCTGCGAATCGGACAAATTTGGGGTTGGCGTAACGAGTCAGGTAGTCTGCCAGTATTGCCTTGTCCAGCAAGGCCAGGTTGACGTCTGAGTAGATATCGAAGTGGAATTGGACTCCGTGTTGGTGGAAATAGAGTGTGTCGAGGAAGGCTTTTTCAGGGCTTGCTTTCTGGATGCCCTGGTTTTTTACGAATCCAAAAAACACTTGTTTTGAGCAGCCGAGTTGGCGAATGTTCATCGCCTGATTGGTGAAGAAGCGAGTCTTTCCGATTTTCACGGCATCGATTTGGTAATCAGGTCTGCTGCCGATGACAAGTGCATCAGCCAAGATGTTGCCAAAACTGATATAGGATTCAGGGGCCAGTTTTTGGCAAAGGAGCTCGGGCAGAAAACCATCGGCCAAGTAGATGCCTCGAGAGAATCGGGATAAGACCTCAAGCTTCATGAGGCGCCGAATTCGACGAAACAAAGAGGTTTGGTGGACCTCGGCGAAGAGGTTTGCGAGGTCGGAAATGGTAAATACGCCACCCAGTTTTTCGGAAAAACTGGAGATCAGCCGGCTGTCATTAAGGTCGTTATTCATAACGACAAATAATATACAATATTGTGCAATAACTGTCAACATGAAAACTCCCAAAAGGGTGCCACGGCACCTTGTTTTCGGACGAGAAATTCATGTGAGGGTGAATCGTGAGGCGGGATAGGTGTCGCAGACCGCTTCGCAGGTCCCTGCGTTTGGAGCGTTTTCCCAACTGCTCAGACCCATGTTGGTCTTTGCGCTGTTTGCGCGTTTAGAAATAAGTTCAGCGGCTGTGTGGCCGTGGATGGCGTAGTGCAGCTTGTTTTGTACCTTGGCCAAGTAGAGCCGGGGTGCCAGGTAAACGCACCCGCGTCATGCCCGAAGGCTTCTGTCGGGAATCCATTCCATCTTGTTATCCCTACAGGCCTGTGCTTAAAATGGCGGAATTCCGGAAAATTGAGATTTCCACTGCAAGCCAAAGAGGTGAACCTGATGCTTCGATTCCGACCGATGAGTTATTTTCTTTGCCTGGCTTTCTTCCTGACCGCCTGCGGAACCAGCGACACCGGTCCGCTCACCTGCCCAGAGGGAAGCGTCGAATGCTCGGGTGTGTGCATCAATACGCTCGGTGATCCGAGCCATTGCGGCGGCTGCGGAAACACCTGCGAATCTCCCCAGATCTGTTCGGACGGAAATTGCGTTTCTCCTTGTCTCGGCGACACCATCTTGTGCGGGGACGAATGCGTCAACCTGCTCACCGACAATCGCTACTGCTCGGCCGACGGTACTTGTGGTACGGCCTGTGCGGACGGCTTCGTCTGCGACGGCGCGGGTACTTGCGCGCTCTCCTGCCAGGACGGCCTGACCTCCTGCAGCGACGAATGCGTCGATCTGCTGACCGACAATCGCTACTGCTCGGCCGACGGTTCTTGCGGCACGGCCTGTGTGGACGGCTTCGTCTGCGACGGCGCGGGCGCTTGCGTGCTCTCCTGCCAGGACGGCCTGACTGTTTGTGACGACGAATGCGTCAACCTGCTTACCGACAATCGCTACTGCTCGGCCGACGGCTCTTGTGGTACGGCCTGCGCGGACGGTTTCGTCTGCGACGGCGCGGGTACTTGCGCGCTCTCTTGCCAGATCGGCCTGACCTCCTGCAACGACGAATGCGTCGACCTGCTGACCGACAATCGCTACTGCTCGGCCGACGGCTCTTGCGGCACGGCCTGCGCGGACGGTTTCGTCTGCGACGGCGCGGGTGCTTGCGCGCTCTCCTGCCAGGACGGCCTGACCTCCTGCAACGACGAATGCGTCAACCTGCTGACCGACAATCGCTACTGCTCGGCCGACGGT
>JAUVAM010000131.1 GCA_030591745.1 Deltaproteobacteria bacterium | reverse complement strand
CATGAGCGCCGTCTCGAGGCTGGGCCAGCGGGTCTGCACCCAGTCAAGCAAGGGAGTGCAGTCGACGGTTTTTCTCTGCATTTTGGATTCCAGGGCCTGATGAATCCAGTTCAGCACGTCTTTCCAGTCGCGTTGACCGGCGGGTGTGGTGTTTGGCAGATCATCGCGAATGACGGCCCAGCGCAGGCGAAGATCGACCAGGGCCAACTCCAACCAATCCAGCAAGCCCAGGGCCAGGGCCAGGTCGCTGGCGGCCCGTGTGTCGATTTGGGGCCTGGTCCAGGGTCTTCGAGGCATGCTCAACTCACTGGAAAAGAATGGGTGAAAAGACGTAGGGGGGCAAGAGGCTCTTGTAGTCCAGGCTCTTGAAACCGACGAACTTGCTGCCCAGTTCTATGCCCCACTGTACGTCCACCGAGGGCGGGAACTTCTGGGCCACGGGCCGCAGTACGCTGACCAGCATGTCGCCCGAGAGCGGTGCGGTTTGGAAGTAAAGAGCCAGGCCCTTGATTTTTTCTTCGGGCTCGGCGCCTTCGGCCAGCACCACCACTCGACCCAATTGCACTGTGTTCAGCAGCATTTTGATGATTTTTTTGAGTCCTTTGAGATTGGCCTTGATGCCGGCAAAGTCGAAAACTTTGCCGTTGACGCCGGCGATGGCCACCCGGCCTTCGCCAAGAGGCGCCAGGGCCATGGGGAAAAACTTCTCCGGTAGCGGCAATTCGGCCTTTACTTCGGGGCCTGCCTTTGTCACCTGCAACTTGAGCAGTCGACTGATCACGAGGCTGCGTCGTGCGCTGTCGTCCGTGGCCACATGCTTGCCGGTCAAGGGGGCCAAGAGGTTCATGGTGCCGGTCTTCAGCGTGGCCAGACCTCTGTTCATCTCTTCTTTGGGGATGAGGAAGTTGGGGCCTTGCAGCACCCAGAGGGTGGACGGGTCGCCGGGCTCGGCGTCCATGCCCAGGCTCAGGGGCAGGTCCGTGCCCGGGGCCAGATCCATGGGTGTCCCCAGGGCTTGCAGGCCCTTTGAGTCCATGGTCACCAACTGCAGACTGTTGGTGCAGGGATCCAGCAGGGCCAGTTTGTCCGACGCAAGGGCTTTGAGGCCCGCATAGCAGGTACGGCTTTCGCCGCGCAGATCCAGTCGACCTCGCTCCTTGGGCTGTTGCGCCTCGTTCAGTTCCAGCCACAACAGATGGCCTTCGCTCAGGATCAGGATTTGCCCCTCGGTCGGGCTGGCCATGTTCGTGGGCTGAGAGTCCAGTCCCACGCTGAATTCCGACTGTTTCCTGGGTCCCTTTTTTGCGCCCATGGCGAAGACGCCCACGGGCAGGTCAACTCGTTTTGGGGGTTTGATGGCCGACTTCAAGATGCTTTTGGCCCAGGATTTGGCATCGTCCTTGCCGTCACCGCGACCGAGCACATAAAGCTTGGCCCCGTCCGTGGAGAAGGCCTGGGGACCCAGGGTTTTGTATTTTTTTGATTTGACTTTGCCCTTCAGTCCCTTGGGTCCCAGGGTCATGAAACGCAGCTTGTTCCCTCGCCGATCAGCGGCCGCGATGTAGGAGTGCAGCTTGACCTTTTTTTCGGCCTTGCCGTTTTCGTTCTCAACTTGCAACTTGCGGACCTGCCGCGGGTCTATCCCCCGGGGCATTTTGAACAGCAGGCCTGTCTTCAGGTAGCCGGCGGGTTTTATTTTTTCCGCGCCCAGGGAAATGATGCTCTGGGGGCCAAGGCCCTTGCCGCAGACGGCAACCCATTCGCCGGGACTTAATCGGCCGTCCGAGTCCTTCACCTTGAATTCGCCCGAGGCCGGCAGGTTTTGAGCTCCCAAATCCACCACTTTTTTGATTTTGGTTTTTTCGGCCTTGATGGTCGGGGCCTGGGTCAGGCGGGTGAGTTTCATGGGACCCGAACAGGCGCTCAGGCCCCAAAGTCCGAGGGCCAGCATGGTGACGATTCGACGTGTCGGCATGTTTTCTCCTTCATGCGTGGATTGCTGATTTGCCAATTGTTTACACAGCTTGCGTACCAAAGAAAGCTTTGACCTCTCAAATTCGGCCATTCAATGGGTGGGCAGGAGGCTTTGCTTGGTGTATTGTAGAAGGGATGCGTTTCGTATGGACATCATTCTGCTTGCTTTCCTTTGGCCTCGGCCTTGGTGCTTGCTCCTTTGCGCCGGATTTGAGTGCTTATCCTGAATGTTCGCCCAGCGGTTACTGTGCACCCGGATGCACTTGTTTCGAAGGACAGGTCTGCGTGCCCGAAGATCCGAAGGATCGGTTCAGGCCGGCCTCTTTTTGCGACCCGCGCAACAATTGCTCTGCCGACATACTGAACGATCCGCTCAATTGTGGCGAATGCGGCAATGTATGTCAGTTCGACAATGCTTCGGCCATGTGCGATCGCGGGGTTTGCCGCATGGGAGACTGCGATCCGGGCTGGGATAACTGCGGTGAACCCAACAACCTGGGCTGCTACGACAGCCTGGATACCGTGCTTAACTGCGGTGATTGCGGAATCCACTGCGAAAACGACACTCCTTTTTGTGAAGAGCGGCTTTGCGTCGACCAATGCGATGAGCCGAAATTGATTTGCGATGGTGCCTGCATCGACCCGGAAACAAGCAACGAGCATTGCGGTCAATGCAACCGGGACTGCACTGATCTGCTGAATGTCCACTCGGCGGCTTGTGAGGAAGGCGCTTGTGTGATCGACGACTGCATTGATGGTTTCGACAGTTGTAATCAAAACGTAATGGATGGCTGCGAAACCCCTCTGGGGACCCTCGGCAATTGCGGTGCCTGTGGTGATAGTTGTGACTGGATGCACTCAGAACAACCTGGCTGCGTAGACGGGCTGTGCCAGTTTGATTGTGATGAGGGTTGGGAGGACTGCGATGAGCAGGGGGATAACGGTTGTGAGGCTGAGATGGGTACCTTGGCATATTGCACATCCTGCGAGGACGAATGTGATCCAGGCGGGACCTGTACAGACCAAGGGTGCATCGCTCCGGAATGCATCTCGCCCTTCGCCGACTGTGGAAATGGCTGTGTGAACACCTGGACGGATTCTGATCACTGTGGTGGTTGTTTTGAATCCTGCGCCGGCGATCTGCGCTGCGAAGAAGGTGTCTGTGGAGGGATGGGCATTTCATGTCCGGGGATCTCCTCCTGTACTATCGGTCAAGAGGCCTGCTGCATTTCCAGCGAGGGCTCGGCTTATTGTGTGGCCCCGAATGCCTGTGGAGACATGGGCTCCGTCGAGCTTCAGTGTGACGGCGCTGACGATTGCGAAGGGGAGCAGGTCTGCTGCATGCCCGAGTTTGTCGGGAATGCCAGTGCGTTTTGCACGGCAGGTTGTTTGGAGGACACGGTCCTGTGCAGCCGGGATAGCCAATGTCCCAACGCGACTTCTTGTCTCATGGATTCTTCAGGTCATTACATGACCTGTCAGTAACTTTCCGCATGAAGCGGCGTCTTCGGCCAGAGGAAAGATGCTTGCTCGTTTCGTTTGTGAGGAGAGAGAGTGGTCGTCGGTTTGTCAGGCAAAGGTCTACGTGGCTGGAGCGGTGGGTTTTTTCTGCCGGCCCTTGTCTTGGCTCTGTTCGTCGAATCCTGTGTTTTTGATCCGAACCTGAGTGTGTATCCTCCTTGTTCCCCGGAAGGACTTTGTGCACCGGACTGCGTTTGTTTGGAGCAAGGTGTGTGTGTGCCGGGGGATCGCGCTTCTCGGGATATGCCGCCCGCCTTTTGTCATCCCGACAACACCTGTGGCGCTGATTTGATGAGCGATGTGAATCATTGTGGACGTTGTG
This sequence comes from Deltaproteobacteria bacterium, assembly GCA_030591745.1. Next base: position 4,251 of record JAUVAM010000131.1, on the reverse strand, counting down.
ACGAGGTCTGTGAATTTGCTCATGCAACGGCTTCCTGTGACTTGGGGGTTTGTGTCATGGGCGATTGTGGTCTGGGTTGGGCTGATTGTGATGGACAGCTCGACAATGGCTGTGAGGCGGATTTGAGTTTGCCGGAGCATTGCGGCGGCTGTCTTGTAGTTTGCACGGAACCGCTTCCCCTCTGCCAGGGTCGGACATGTGTCGCCGCCTGTGAGGACCCGTACACGACTTGTGGTGGGGCCTGCGTGGATTTGCAAACGGATTTGAATCACTGTGGATTGTGTGATCGTGCATGTGCGCCGGTCCACGCTTCGGATTTCGATTGCGTTGGTGGCGAATGCCGCGTGGTGGCTTGTGAGGCAGGTTATGGCCTTTGTGGGGCCGATTATTGGACGGGTTGCTCGACAGAGTTTGGAACCCTGGAGAATTGCCTTGTTTGTTCTGATGCTTGCGGAAACGACCATGCTGCGGCCCAGTGCTTGGATTCAGGCTGTGTTTTAGATTGCGATCCGGGTTGGGGTGACTGCAACGGCAATCCCGCGGATGGTTGTGAAGAGCCTTTGGGGTCTCAGCTTCATTGTACTGGATGTTGGGAAGGCTGCGAAGCTGGAAAGCCGTGCCTGGGTGTGGAAATCGGTTGCGAACAAACGCCCTGTAGCCAACCCTGTGCCCAGGGGATCGAATGCATCAACGGCGTCTGTGGGGGAGAGGGTTTGTACTGTTCTGGTTTTCCTTGCCCGGAGGGGGTGTGTTGCGTGGGGAGCACGGAGCCCGGGGTCTGCTCTTCGTCCACCTGCGATGAGAGTGTGTTTGCGATACTAAGTTGCGACAGCAGCCTGGCGGATTGCCCTGATGACTAATTCTGTTGTTTGTGGGTTGGCTTCTCGCCACGAGTGGCCAACTGCTCTGTCTTCGAGGCCTGTGTTCCTGAAGAGATTCTGTGCGCCACCGATGCGGAATGCTGGAACATACCCGACCGGGAATTCTTCCATTGTTGTCCTTTCCCGGGCGAGGAATCGTATTTCAGTTTTTGTTCCAAGCTGCCGTGTCCGTAGAATTCCCTTGCTGCACAGCTACAGCGGCACCTCTACGCAGCAGCCCGTGACGCAGTAGTTGGGCGGATCCACGGGGCAACCGGAGGTGATTTCGCAGGGGATGACGCCTGGTTCGCAGCGGGCGTAACAACAGCCCCGTACGCAGGTCTCGGCCAATTCGGCGTTGCAGTCTCCGTCTCCGTTGGGGCAGGCGGTTACGCCGCTGGGGCAGGTGGGGTCCACGCCGCCGCCGCCGCATTCTTCTTCCGGCTGCGTGAATCCGCCGTAGCAGATCTCGCCGCATTCGCAGGTGTTTTCGCAGAGCTCGTTGGGGAGGCAACTCTCGCATGTTGAGCAGAAGCCCGCGCCATCGTCGTCGTCGGGCACGCAGTACTGACCGTCATCGCAGTCTTCGGCGGTTTGGCAAGGGCATCCGTGGCTGCCTGAGCCGCAGGCTGGGGCGAAGTCGCAGTCCTGGCTGACGTAGACATGCTCGCCCGTGCCGTTGCCGTTCACGTCGATTTCGCAGCATCCCTTGTCGTCGCAGCCGTTGGGGGTGACGTTTTGGCTGGGGTTTTCAAGGTTGCAGCAGATGTCGTCGTTGCCGGTGCCGCTGTTGCCGTCGAAGGGGCATTCCCGGTCGCCCTGGGAGCCGTTGTTGTCGCCAGGAATGCCCGTGGAGTAGCTTCCCTCGTCGTCATCAAAGGGCCCGAAGCAGTGCAGGTCGTCCGTATCCGTGTATCCGTCCCCATCGTTGTCGATGCCGTCGGCGCATTCGCAGGTATGCTCCGGGTCTTCGCCGTAGGCACAGAGCGTGCCGTCGATGAGGGGGTCGCCGCCGCAGGGCGGAACGACGTCAACGCAGTCGGCGTCGTTGCAATCGACATCCCCGTCGCCGTCGTTGTCCACGCCGTCACCGCATACCTCGCCGCAGCGGGGGTCGATGCCTTTGCAAATCGGATCGTCGCAGTCGACGAGGTCGTTGCCGTCGTCGTCAACACCATTGCCGCAATCTTCGGCACAGAGGGGGCCGCCGGCGCAGTCGCTGTCCATGCAGTCGACGTCTCCGTCCAGGTCGTTGTCCAAGCCGTCTGCGCAGAATTCAGGATTGGCCTGGCAGATGTCGGAATCCCGGCAATCGGGATCCACGCAATCGACCACGCCATCGCCGTCGTCGTCTATTCGGTTGGCGCAATTCTCCGTGCCACCGGCGCTGTCGCTGTCACAAGTCGCCACCCCGACGGCGCAAACCAAGCAGAGCCCAAGAGCCAACGTCAGTTTTTTCCACATGGTCGAGTCCTTTCTTCTTTCCAAATGCACCCACGGTAAGGCGCATCATCAAGTCAGGCGATCATTCTTCAATCACGCACTCGTTGCAGACGAAGAAACTGTCCGGATACAACAGGTTGTTGGCCTGGGCTTCGATCCAGGCATCGCTTCGGGCCACTCGGTGGATACGCACTTCGTCGATGTCGCCGTCGAAGAGGAAGAGGTTGCCCTGTCCGTTGATTGCGTCCCCGTATGCCGATGCGCCGATGCGCACAGGCAGGACATCTTCATAGCGGATGCTCGGCGGTACTGCTTCGTTCTCAGAAGATCTCGAGTCGATCTTGTATCCGTCCACGAAGAGGTGCAGCCCCTCCGCGTCCATCCTGCCGACCAGGTGATGCCAGGTCTCCGGAAAGATGAAGCCATCGACGGGCTGGCGCAGATTCCAGATCTTGGTCGTCGCATTTCCGCTCTCATCCACCGTGTCCACGTAGGTGCGCAATTCGAGCAGGGTCTGGTTGATGTCGCGGATCAGCAGCAAGACATAGCCCGTGTGGGGGGAGTGGGTGTGATGGCTGAGGATTTGCCATTCGCCGCCCTCCGCGTTTTGCTCTAGAACCGAGCCGGGAACCTTCACCAGCGCTTCGATTGTCAGGTTGCCGTTCAGATCGAACACGGCATCATGTTCGATTTCCAGCAGCCGGATGTTCTCGCCGTCCAAGGATACGCCCTCGTGGATGATGCTGGGTGTCGTGGGCTGGGTGGAGGAGAAGGGCGTGGCGTGATGCTCGTCGCCTGAACTGTCCGGGAAGAAGCCCTCGCGCATTTCGCCCATGTGGTGGACCATCAACACGTCGTCGCTCCAGACTTGGCTGGGACGTGACTGGTCTTCGCCGATGGGGGAACCCCAATACATGAAGAAGGTATGACCTACATTGATGGTGGTGTTCAGGGTGGGAAAGCGCACCCAGGCGAAAAGTTCCCGGGTTGAGGGATTGTAGTGTTCAATCTCGTAGGGCATACGGCTCGTACATAAGTCTCGCCGGGCCAAAAAGACCAGGTCCCGAAAGTCGGCAGCCATGAGCTCCTGCCCATTGGGCAGGGTCATGCGGACGAGCACGGGAAAATCGGACAGTTGGTCTGCGGGTACCGAATCCGGGTTGATCTCGAATTCTTGCAGGTAAGCGAATTCAAGATTGTCCACCACGCCATCGCAGTCGTTGTCCCTGGCATCACAGGCCTCGAAGGCGCCCGGAAAGACATCGGCCCGGCTGTCGTCGCAGTCACCCTCCTCGACGTCGCAGGCCTGGTCAATATATCCATCTCCATCGCCGTCCAGGCTATTTGTGGTGTCTTTGACGCAGATGCCCGCCTGGCACATCATGCAGGGTCCGCAGTTGCTGCCGTCATCCATGGGCAGGTTGCTGCAACCGCCGATTCGTTGGCATCTGTCGGCGGTGCAGGGGTCATCGTCATTGCAGTCACTATTTTCAGCGCAGGCGCAGAAAGCCGGATCGGCATCATCCGGCGGCAAGCAGATGCCTGTGGTGGTGCAGGTGCATTCGGGGTTGTGGCAGGTGCCGTCGGCTTCGCAGCGGGCATAGTCTTCTTGAGGCAGGGGCGAAAAAGAGCAGGTTGCTGCGATCAAGAGCAACCCCAAGGCGCAGATGCCCAAGATGAAATTGGTCTTCATTTGTCCAGTCTACGCTGTTTTGACTGGAAAAGACCAGATATGGGATAAGGGTTTTATGATCGAATACGATAGTCGGAAGTTCTGGCGCTTGGTTTTCCAGCTTCGTGGATCGGTGATTCCACGCATCGCGCTTCGGATGCTGCTTGTGACCCTGGTGGCCGCCTGCGTTACCTTGCTGCACTTCTATTGGAGGCCCATCAAGTTTTCGTCTACGCCTTTTTCGATCGTGGGCGTGGCCTTGGGCTTGTTGCTGGT
>JAUVAM010000062.1 GCA_030591745.1 Deltaproteobacteria bacterium | reverse complement strand
ATGGCGTAGGCAAAACCCTGTTCGTACTCTTCCTGGAAATATCCCTGCATGAGGCTGCGTTCGAAGCTGATTTGGGGCAAGCCGGGGCCCACGACGACCGCCCCGATGAGTTGGGTGCCGGGCAGATCCACTCCCTCGGCGAAGGCGCCGCCCATCACGGCCAGCAAGAGACGGGTTTTTCCATCGCCGGCCCGAAGCCCGTCGAGCATGCGCTCTCTTGCTGCCTGTGGCATGCCGGGCAATTGGATCAGTTGTTTGGCCCCCGCGGGCAGCTTGATTAATGGCTGCACCATGCTCAGGTAGCGAAAAGAAGGAAAGAAGGCCACGTGGTTGCCTGGCTTGGCGATCACCAGATCTTCGATGGCTTTGGCCACGGCTTGCTTGTGTTGTTCCCGCTCGCGATAGGTGGTGGACAGACTGGGCAGAATGCGCACGCAGAGATTTTCCGAGGGAAAGGGAGAGGGCAGGGAACTCAAGATGGGCTCCAGACCACTCAGGCCCAGCACATCGCTGTAATAGGTCAATGGGGTGAGGGTGGCGCTCATGGCCACCGTGCCCTCTACTTGCGCGTGTCTTTGTGCCAGGCGTTTGGCGGGGTTGAGGCAGGCCACGCCGATGGCGGCACCGCCCTCGGCCTTGGGACCGCGGACCCAGTGCACGAACTCCTTTTCGTTGCTCAGGATCAAGTCGCGTAGCAGTCCCAAGCGCGCAAGCAGGTCCAGCATGGGATCTCGACGGTGGACGATGCGGTGCAGGCGGTTGTACAGCACATAGGCCACGATCAAATCGGCTGCTCGATCGGCCAAATCTTGCCAACGTGCCGCCTCGGCTTCGACCGGTCGCTGGGACTGGTCCCGCGCCGGACTGACGACGTCCTCCGCACGAAGCAGGGCTGAGTCCAAAGTGATGTCTATATCCCCCAGGAGCCGATGAAGCCCATCAAACAAGGCGGGTCCGTCGACGGCCCGGTCCAAATCCAGGCCCAGCTGATCGGTCCTGTCGGTCTCGGCCAGAAAATCCCCCCGGGCCAGGCTTGCGCCGAGGAGCCTCAGTTCGCTCCGTTCGATGCTGGGGGAGTACATTTCCCTGGCCCGGTCAAAGAGATTGTGGGCCTCGTCCACGACCACGACTACCTGGCCCTGGGCCTCCTGACCGAAAAGCCCCATCAAGGCGATGCCTGGATCGTAAACGTAGTTGTAGTCACCCACCACCAGTTGCACGTGGGGCAACAAAGCCAACTGAAGCGAGAAGGGGCAGAGGGAAAACTGATCGCCCATGGCAAAAACCTGGTCCGGATCGATGACATGGTCTTTGCCCAGGATGCGCTCTTTGAGCTTTGATGACTGAAGGCGAGCATCAAAATCGGCAAGCAAGGGGCAGAGATGAGGGTGACAAAGCAGATGGCCCGGAGGACACATGCGCTCTTTGGCCCTGAGGGTAAGGGCTTGGATTTCGCCAGGCGCGAGTTCGGCTGCCTGACAAATGTCTTCGAAGGTTTGGACCACGAGGTCTTGTTGCGTGGTCTTGGCCGTCAAGAACATGAGGATGGCCTCGTTGGCCAAACTGTGACCCAGACCGGCAAGCAAAGCGCTGACTGTTTTGCCGATGCCCGTGGGCGCCATGGCCAGCACGGGTCGACCCTGTGCGAGGCCCTGTTCCATCAAGGCCTGCAGATCGTTTTGGTGGGGCCGGGCTTCGGCGTAGGGCATACGCAGCTTGCCTGCCACCGCGGCCAGTTTGTTCGCCTGCTTGGCTGCTTCCTCGGCCTGTGTGATCTGCTTTCTGAGCAGGCGCTCTAAGAGAATTCGGGTGGCCTCGGTTTCCAGCGGTACGTCCAGGCTGCGCTGGGCTCCATCCAGGATGCTGACGAGTAAAAGTCTGCCCTTCAAGGTGGCTTGGGGCAGCTCCTGTCTTGCGGCCAGACCATAGAGACGAAGCTGAAGGCAGAACTCAGGAAAGAATTCCGCTCGAGCCTTGGATAACTCGCCCCCGCCGGAAAGCACCGATTTCACTTCCTCGATGCATATGCCATCGACTTGTTCAAACCATCCGTCGGCCCGACCCTTGATTTCGACTGAAAATCCGTCCAATTCGAGACGAATAACCAAAGAACGCTCGGCGACAAATGCGTCTTGGGATAATTTTTCCTGCCTGTACTTCTGATGTATCCGGGTGCCCAGCTCAGCACGCACCCGGCCGAGGAGACTGACGCCACGTGGGCCTTCCTCCAGCGAGACGGCCAGGTCCCTGATGCCGCCTGTGATGCGGCGTTGTTCCAAGTCAACCCAGATGGCCATGTTGGGCATCTTAGACCCTTCAAAGACGGCAAACAGCTTTTTTCTCTTGATCCCGGGCAAGGGATGGTCTAATTAGGCTTCTTGCGTGTGACGGGCGATTAACTCAGTGGGAGAGTGCCATCCTCACACGGTGGAAGTCGACAGTTCAAATCTGTCATCGCCCATTCCATGGACGGACCTCTTCTCCTTGAAGAGGTCCGTTTTTCTTTGCCCCCCGACTCAGGCTTTCACTATAATGCCGCTGCGGGTTATTACCCGAAGGGAGGAAGCATGCGATTCGGTAAGAAGCTGTTGGGTTTGGTTCTGTTGGGACTCTTTTCTTTCGGTTCAATTCGGGCACAGGCAGAACCCCCCAAGGCGAAGTTGGCGGTGCTTGATCTCAGGCCCCAGGGCGTGAAGGAAGATGTGGCTAAATTGCTCACGTCCACCGTGGCCAAACAGTTGCAATCTTATGGCTTGTTCCAGGTCCTGAGCCGCCAGGACATCGTTTACATGCTGAGCCATGAGCAAGACATGAAGCTCTTGGGCTGTGACAGCTCGGATTGCTACGCTGAATTGGGTGGCAAAATCGGGACGAGCTACCTGGTGGCCGGCAATGTTGGATTGGTGGGCAAGAAATTCGTGATCAATCTGCAACGAATCAACATCGCCGACACCAAGGTAGAAAAGCGGGTCGATCGACAATTTTCTGGTTCCTTGGAACAGCTGCTCGAGGAAGTGCGCACCGCATCCCATCAAGTGGTGGCCGATCTCCTGAAGGCATCATCAGGCCAACTCCTGGTGACCACGACCGAAGAAGGCGCTGATGTCGCAATCGACGGAGAAACCGTGGGCACAAGTCCTTTGGGCCGTTTGAGTTTGCCGGCAGGCCCCCACGACGTGAAGGTCAAGAAAGAAGGCTTCATTGCCTGGGCACGCACAGTCAAGGTGTTGCCCCATGAGACCGGGGTGGTGGACGTCACGCTGATCCCTTCAGCTGATTTCATCCAGTCCTATGAGGATAAGGCCGACAGCATGCGTACATGGGCCTGGATCACGGCGGCTACCTTTGTGGCGTTGGAAGGTGCGGCCTTGGGGCTTCGTGTCTTCACCTGGCAGAAATACGATCCCATTGTGGATGACTACAACGATGGGACCTATGGGGTATACGAAACTCAGGACAATTATTACGACCATTATAAAGATGACATCAAGACGGCCAATGCTCTGGACTATGCCGCCTTGGGGATGGGACTGGCCGGGGTCGCCGTGGGTGCCGTGAGCATGTATCTCTTCATCGAAGGGGAAAACCCATCTCGCTATCGTCGCTTCAGCGGCGTCAAGAGCAAGAGCAGTCCCTTGCCTGATGGCGCTGCTTTCGCGCCGCTGCCCGGTGGAGGCAGCCTGGCCATGCGCTGGGAGTTCTGACCCATGAAGCAAATTGGCTTGTTATCGGGTTTGTTCGTGCTGCTGTGCCTCGTCGCTTGTCCCTCCGAGGAAGAGAATCAGGTCAACTGGGGCCTGGAGAGCCGCTACCAACGAGGCAACGCCGCCTTTGCAAGAGGTGACAAGGCCACCGCGGAGAGGGAATACAGGGCTGTTTTGATAGGCGACCCGCGTCACGTTGCCGCCATGTGCAAGCTGGGCAGAGTGCTCATCGATCAGGCTGAAGCCGGGGAACAAGGCAGAAAAGATCGCCTGGTTGAGGCCGAAACGCTTCTGAAAAAGGCCGCCAAACTCGAAAAGGAAAATAGCGTTGCCTTGAACGATCTGGCTCGGGCAAGGAATCTTTTGGGGAATCCAATTGGGGCCATGCAGGCCCTGGAAGAATTGTTGAAGACCCACCCCGGGCAGATCGAAACCCAGATCGAGACCCTGTTGAGCTTGGCAAATCTTGAACAAGCCAACGGACGTATGCAGTCAGCGGAGAAGAGACTTCGGGCTGCCCTGTCGGCCGACCCTCAGGGAAAGGCGCACCTGGCCCTGGCCAGACTTCTTGCCCAGGACAAACGTGACGAAGAAAGCAACAAGATTTTGGCGACCATCCCCATGTGTCCCCCCAAAGCTGCAAACGGCAAGGCCCATGGACCATGCCCATCGGCAGCCTACTACGAGGCGCAGGAGCTTCTCGGGATCCATGCCGTCAAAAAAGGCAAGCTGGACGAGGCGCGAAAAATCTATCAGAACCTGGTGCGGGTATTTCCAGAAGACTATATGGCCTGGGAAGTACTGGCGGCCTTGGACGAACGCGAGAAGAAGTGGGCTGAGGCGGAGAAGAAATATCGGAAGAGTCTCGAGTTGGACCGGGTGCACATGTCGGTTTGGCGAGGCCTCGGACGCGTCCTCCTGGCTCAAGCCAAAAGGGACGAGGCACGATTTTCCCTGAGAAAGGCGGATGGCCTGCTGCGCGACAGCCCCGAGCAAGGCATCGTGCTCGCAAAGGAAATTCTGAAATCCGGAGAGCTCGAGTGGGCTCGGTCGGTGCTGGAGCGAAGCAAAATTCTCTTGGCTACGGATGCCAAGGCGATTCAGGAGATTGAGGCTGCCATTAATAAGCTGGAAGCCTCGCCGGCCAAGCCGGCCCTGGACGGGGGAGAGGACGGAGAATCTGGAAAATGAAGGAGCTACTTCGCCGACGCATCATCGAGGCATTGCTTGAGCAGACTGAGTTGGATTCAGAAGCCATCCCCGAATTCAGCATCGAAGTACCAGCCCAAAGCAGTCATGGTGACTATGCATCCAACGTGGCCATGTTGCTTGCCAAACCCCTGCGTCGAGCCCCGAGAAAGATCGCCGAAGACTTGATCGCTCCTTTGAGCGAACTCGCGTTTGTCGATCGGGTCGAGGTGGCCGGACCGGGCTTCCTCAATGTTTTTGCTCATCAGAGTGCCTGGCAAGAGGTGGCCCGGGATGTGCTGCGAGCAGGAGATGGCTATGGTCGCGGGGAGAAAAATCCGGCCAAGCGGGTGATGGTGGAGTTTGTTTCGGCCAACCCGACAGGACCGTTGCATTTTGGCCACGGTCGTGGCGCCGTGGTGGGTGATGTGCTGGCGGCCTTGTTGGCGTTTTCCGGGCATCAAGTGTCACGAGAATTTTACCTGAACGACGCAGGGCGTCAGGTTCGCAATTTGGCTCTCAGCATTGACCATCACAGAAAGCTTGCTCGGGATGAGGACTCAACCTTTCCCGAGGACGGCTACCATGGCGACTACGTCAAGGACCTGGCTGGAGAGGTGCCGGAAGAAATCGGCGATAACATAGAGGCTTTGGAGCATTGGGCCGTTGAACGAATGCTTCTTGGCATCCAGCAGGACTTGGGCGATTTCGGTATCCATATGGACCGCTATGTCTCCGAACGGGCGATTGTGGACAGTGGCCGGATCGAAGAATGCTTCAGCGAGATGGAATCTTTGGGTGTGCTGGAGCAGCGAGATGGCGCACGCTGGTTTGCTTCAGATCGATTCGGCGATGAAAAGGCCCGTGTCTTGGTCAAAAGCGACGGGTCCAATACCTATTTTGCCACCGACATCGCCTACCACTTAGACAAGATCAAACGAGGTTTCGACAAACTGGTCAACATTTGGGGCGCGGACCATCACGGCTATGTACCCAGAATGCAGGCATCCCTGCGCGCCCTGGGGCAGCCGGACGACGCTTTGGAAGTGGTCCTGGTGCAGATGGTGAGCCTGGTGCGCGATGGAGAACCCGTTGTTCTGAGTAAGCGTGCAGGAGAGATCATCACCCTTCGCGAGGTCTTCGAGGAGGTTGGACGAGATGCGGCCCGCTTCTTCTTCTTGGTGCGCAGCTCAGATAGCCAGATGGAGTTCGATTTGGAGTTGGCCAAGCGCCGAACGCTGGAGAATCCGGTCTTCTATGTCCAGTATGGACACGCTCGGCTTTCCAGCATTTTGGCCAAGGCCGGCGAGCGGGGCATTCCGATTCCCGATATCGAACAAGCCCTCAAGACCGACCTGAGCCCCCTTGGTCGTCCCGAAGAAATGGGTTTGCTCAAGCGCATGGCCGGCTTTGGAGAAATGGTCAGCAAGGCCGCCGATGCCCAGGCGCCTCATCAGGTGGTGTACTACCTGCAGGATTTGGTGGCCGCTTTTCACTCGTATTACACCTCCACCGGCAAGTCGGATCCCATTTTGGGATCCGACCCGGCCAAGGTACAGGCGCGTTTGGTGATGGTGCTGGCCCTGCGTCAGGTCTTGAAAAATGCCCTGACCTTGCTTGGTGTAGGTGCACCTGAGCGCATGGAGAGTTTGGACGGGGGAGGGGAGGGCTGAATGGTGCAAAGCGGACAGGAGGGACGCCCGTTTTTCTGGCTGGCGCTTTTGATTATGGGTGGCGGCCTCTTTGCCGCCGGAGTCATGGTGGGGCGACACACGGTCCAAGGTGGAAAGCTCAAGCCTGATCCTTTGAGCCAAATCGACGCCAGAGATCAGGGGCTGGTGCCAGCCAAATCCGAGGATCTGAGTTTTCCCAAAACCTTGAGTTCACCAAGGCAAGATCCAAAAAAGATTAAATCCCCAAAACCCCAACCCGTCAAGCCAGTCAAGCCCGAGCCTGTCAAGCCCGCGCCCGCCGAGGGCAAATTATCAGCCGCGGTCAATACACACTGCCTGCAGGTGGCATCATTCCGGGAGGCTTCCCAAGCCAAGAATTTGGTGGATAAGCTCAAGGCTGCGGGTTTTTCGCAGGTACGTAGCGTTGCCGGTGAAGTACCGGGCAAAGGGAGTTACCACCGGGTGCGGATAGGGCATTATGCAGACGCGATCGGTGCTGAATCAGACAAGGCCCGTCTTAAACAGGAGCAGCGGTTGAACGCCTTGTTCATGCTTTGCGAAAAGTGAGTGGGATCAGGATTCTGATTTTTGCTGCAACCACTTGTCGATCTGTCCATCCCCGTCTTCGTCCAGGGCCACGCGTTCCAGCTTGCCCTGGTTGTAGTATTCCCAGCGGTCAATTCGACCGTTGAAATCCCTGTCCCGCTCGGTGCGCGCCAACTGCTTTTTCTCGAAAAACTTCCAATAGTCCGGCTTGGAGTCAAAATTGAAGTCATACTCTTGTCGAATTTTTGCGCCTTGGTGATAAAACGAGGTCACATCAAATCGACCGTCGAAATCGAGGTCCAATTCGTCTTTTACGATTTCGCTGCGAAAGTTGTAGTATCGGCGAATGTCCACCTTGCCATCAAAGTTGAAGTCCCATTCTTTGCGGACCAGGCTTTCTTTGGTCTGGGTTTCATCGTCTGGATGGGTCATGACGCCGAAAAAGGCCCAGACGTCAGGTTTGTTGTCATGATTAAGGTCGAATTCTTTGACTTTCTCTCCAGGATTGGCGCGTCCGGAAACGGACTTGACCTCAACAACTGGCGCAGCCGCTACCAGCGATCCCCCAGCAGGGCCGGTTCCTTTCTCGGGTCCAGAGGCACAAGCCCCCATCAATACCAAGGTGGTCCAAGCAACACACGTCCCTATAGCTTCGGTCAGCCCCTTGTTCACCGGATGATCTCCCTTGGATAAAAGTCCTTGCTCGAACGAGTATATGAGGATTCCTTGGTCCCTAGTCAAGACAAAAGTCCTTCTGGCTTCCGGGCTTAAAGGAATAGCCCCTTGTTGACAATATATATAATGACATGTATGGTGTGGCCACTGGGTGGCGGTTACCCTTTTGGAGGAATACGATGGCTCGCAAGAAGATTTCCACCACGGTCTACATCACGCAAGAACAAAATGAGAAACTCAAGCTACTAAATAAGAAAACCAAGGTTCCGGTGGCCGAGTACATTCGGGAAGGCATCGATTTGGTGCTGGACAGGCATCAGGATCTTTTGCCTGGGCAGATTTCATTCGGCGACGGCAAAAAGTGATTCATTTCGCGATGACGGACTCACGATGAGCCGCATTCTGGTCACCGGAGGAGCCGGATTCATTGGCTCTCATCTTTGCGAACGCCTGCTTGCCGATGGGCATCAGGTGCTTTGCGCCGACAACCTGCTCACAGGAAGCCTGTCCAACATTGAACCGTTTTTTGGGCATGGAGACTTTGTTTTTCTGAAGCAGGACGTCACCCAGTTCATTCACGTCCCGGGGTCCTTGGACGCGATCTTGCATTTTGCCTCCCCTGCAAGTCCTGTGGACTATTTGAAACTGCCCATCCAGACATTAAAGGTGGGCGCCTTAGGTACACACAAGGTTCTTGGCCTGGCCAAGGAAAAATCAGCCAAGGTCTTACTGGCCTCCACCAGTGAGGTCTACGGGGACCCCCAGGTACATCCCCAGCGGGAGGACTATTGGGGCCACGTCAACCCAATCGGTCCGAGAGGTGTCTACGACGAGGCCAAGCGTTTTGCTGAAGCCCTGGTCATGGCCTACCATCGAAGTCATGGCGTGGATACCCGCATCGTGCGCATCTTTAACACCTACGGCCCGCGCATGCGGGCGGGTGATGGTCGCGTGGTTCCCAATTTCATTTGTCAGGCGCTGGCAGGCGAAGACCTGACGGTCTACGGCGACGGCAAACAGACGCGTTCTTTCTGCTACATTGACGACATGGTGTCTGGGATTCTGGCCACCCTGGATCGTGCGGATTCCGATCCCGTCAATTTGGGTAACCCAAACGAGTACAACATTCTGGAACTCGCGGAAAAGATCATCAACCTGTGTGACTCCAAATCCACTCTGCACCACGAAGGCCTGCCGGTGGACGATCCCAAGGTGAGACAGCCTGATATCGGACGTGCGCGCAGTTTGCTTGGCTGGGAACCCACGGTGGGCTTGGATGAAGGCCTGTCGCGCACCATCGCGTTTTTCAGGGAACGATCGTGAAGGTATTGGTGACAGGCGGGGCTGGATTCATTGGTTCCCATGTTGCGGAGACTTTTTTGGATGCCGGTGCCAAGGTTTTGGTCTTGGATAACCTAAGCAGCGGTCGTGAGAATAACCTGCCCTCGGGGGCGGAATTCGAAGTCGCAGACATTCGGGAAGAGGCCTTCGCCGCCAAGGTGATCGCTTTTCGGCCGGATGCGATTGCCCATTTGGCAGCCCAGGTGGATGTGCGCCGTTCGGTGAGCGACCCTGGACTCGATGCGCGGATTAATGTGATGGGCACGCTGGGCTTGCTGCAGGCGGCCAGCCAGGCGGGTTGCCGACAGGTGGTTTTTTCTTCAACCGGAGGCGCCATCTACGGTGAGCAGAATGAATTTCCCGCGACGGAAGAGCACGTTTGCGCGCCGGTCAGCCCTTACGGCACCGCCAAGTTGTGCGCGGAAGAATACCTGAAGCTCTTTGACCGCTCAGGGGGGCCGTCTTGCACGCTTCTTCGCTATGCCAACGTCTACGGCCCCAGGCAGGATCCCCACGGAGAGGCGGGGGTGGTGGCTATCTTTGCGGGTCAAATGCTTCAAGGACAAGCCACACGCATCAACGGAGACGGCGGCCAAACACGGGATTTTGTCTATGTAAGCGACGTGGCCAGGGCCAACAAGCTGGCTGTTGAGCGAGAGATTCTGGGCAAATTCAATATCGGTACGGGCATCGAATCCGATATCAACAGTCTACATCGCACCATGGCCAAACTTCTGGAAATCCCGAACAAACCAGAATACGGTCCTCCAGCACCCGGCGAACAGCGGCGTTCCAGCATCGATCCGACCAGGGCAGGTCGAGTTTTGGGCTGGCGACCGGAAAGCGATTTGGAGACGGGTTTGACCAGAACCCTGGATTACTTTAAGCGAGAGATAGAACATGGCTAATCCGGCCCCCGCCAATGACATGAAATGCTGGTCCCAACATCTGAGCTGGTTCGGTCTGCTATTGGGCCTGATTGTAGCCTATTTTGTGTTGCGTAATTTTTCCATGACATTTTGGGTTTTCGTGGTTGCGATGTTGGCTTTTGTTGGTGTGTTTTCCAGCGGTGGGCAT
>JAUVAM010000339.1 GCA_030591745.1 Deltaproteobacteria bacterium | reverse complement strand
TGATCCGGCTGCCGGAACAACCAAGGTGGACAAGCCCACCCAGCCGCCAACGCCTGCAGTGGCCCAATTGGAGGAGGTCGAGCCCAACGAGACCACCGCCCAGGCCATGGAACTGACCAAGGACTGCCAGGTGCAGGCCAAGATGGAGGCCGCGGCCGACAAGACCCATCGAGCCAAGGATTGGTATCGAGTCGTGCCGGGGGCTGATAAAGTTTTGGCCGTGAGCGTCGGTGGCATTGAGGGGGAAGACCTCCGCTTGTCCTTGCTTGACAAGGATCGCAATGAGTTGTTCTGGGTGGATTCCACGGGACCCGGCGGTGCGGAGCGGGTGCCCAACCTGAAGGTGGACGAGGCTGTGTATTTGAGGGTTTCCGGTGCCAAGGGCGGTGCCGGGGGTGATTACAGCTTGAAGATAACCTTTAGCGCCCCGGTCGAGGGTTTTGAGCGGGAATTCAATGGTCGCTATTCCACGGCGGATGAGCTGGCCTTAGGCAAGCGCGTTCAGGGCTATCTCGGTCACCAGCGGGATGAAGACTGGTTCCTTTTGGATCTGAAAGAGCTGCCGACCGCTTCGGTTTTGCGCATGGAACTCTCCGCGGTCGAAGGGGTTCGTTTCGGGCTGGAGATTTTGGACAAAGACGAACGGGCGCCGATTCTGAAAGTACGCTCAGCCAAGCCAGGCGAGGGGATTGTGGTGCGCAACCTGGGTGTGCCCGGCACGCCGCAGGCCGTCTATGTCAAGATTGTTTCTGCCTGGGTGACCCAGCCCAAACCCAAAAAATCCATCCGTACCTTCAATCCGGACAAGCCTTACACCTTGAGCGTTTCGAGCGAGGCCGGCGGGGATGATTTGGAGCGAGAGCCCAACGATGACGCGGAGGACGCCTTGCCGCTTACGGATGGGCAAAAGATTCGTGGCTATCTGTCGGCTGCCAACGACGTGGACTGGTACAAGTTGGAAGTCGAAAAACCCAGCCTGCTTGCGGCCGAACTTTCGGCTTTGAATCGGGTGGACCTGCGTTTGCAAGTGGTGGATCCGGCCAAGAAGGATAGCAAGAAGAATTACCAGTTGGTGCGTATCGATGACGGCAAAGTCAACGAAGCAGAGGTCTTGACCAACTGCGCGTTGCAGCCCGGGACCAACTATCTGCGAGTGGAAGGCTCTTACAAAAAAGTAGATGGCAAGTGGCTCCGGGAGGGTTTGAATCTGGATGAGACCTATGAGTTGACCGTGCATTTGCGTTCCGACGACGGCCGTGAAGAGCAGGAGCCCAACGGAAAAACCGAGGTGGCGACGCCCATCGCCGTGGGCGCAACCCTGCGCGGCACCTTGCACCCCAAGGGTGACTGGGACGCGTTCAAATTGGACCTCTCCAACCAGGACGGACCCCGCAACACGGTCGTCGAATGCACGGGCATCCCCAAGCTGGACATCAGCTTGACCCTTCTTGGCCCGGAGATGGACGAAAAGGGCAAGAACAAGGTCGTGGCAAGCTCAGCCAAGGGCAAGGGTGAAGAGAAGGAACAGATCAGCAAAGAGCTGATGCCCGGTGAGTATTTTATCGTGGTCAAAGGCAGACCCTCAAGCGAAAGCAATACCCGCGATCAGTATGTTTTGACCGTGACACAACCCTGAATTCGTGAGTTCGCTGGATAAACAGGGCTGGGGCATACTCTTGTCCCATCACAGCACAGCTGATTTACATTTGACCTATCCCCTGCGCTTGGGTCGGCATCGCCTGCACTTCTGCGCCCGATGTGTGGGGCTCTATCCCGCCATGTTTCTCGTGTTCCTTGGAGGCTCCGCCATAGAGCCTTGGCCATGGTGGCTCGAGTGGGGCTTGCTCTTGATCGCTCCCCTGCCTGCCATGCTGGACTGGGGGACGAGCACGGCGGCGGGCAGACCTGAGCGCTCCAACGGCCTGCGCATGGTGACCGGCATTGGTCTGGGTTTGTCCATCGGGGCCATGCTGCATGTCAACACGCGGGATTTGTTGGGCGTGGGCGTACAAGCCCAGTTGCTTTTCTTGCTGGGGTCGGTGTGGAGCGTTTGGCTCGTTAGTTACCTGAGGCGCAAGCGAATGCGTCAGATCCTAGCTCGTCGGTCACCTATGTCCTTACAGGAATACATCGCACAGGATGATGGGGACCCGAACAGAAAATCTACTTGATTGGGATGGTACCTGCTCGTAGCCTGTTTTTTCCGTCGCTGGGTGCGCCCGGCAGCAGGTTCATGCGTTTGTCGCCGATGTAGAAGCCCATGTAAATGTGATAGTTGGTCGGCGTGAATTCGATGGGGATGTTCAAGACCACCGTGTCCCGAATGATGTCGCCAGGCAACCAATGATCGGTGGGGAAGAGTCCTTCGACAGGATGATGATCCCCATTGATGCGATGGAGTTCGTGTCCATGGCCGTCGATGTGGATGAAGATCTTCCAGCTTTTCTTGATTTCTTGTTTGCAGCGAAAGAAGAAGGTCAGGGCAATACGGTCACCCGTCTCGGGTTCGTCCGGGTCTAAGGCCCAGCCCAAAAATTCCACGCCCTCGGCCCATTCGGCATGAAGCGGATGCGGGATGTTCGGCGGTTCCGAGAAAACGTTTTTCGCCAGCGGATTGAGGTCTTCTTCACCTGGGTCCAGCTGGTTGGAGGCCAACACGTAGCGAATGTTGCTGCCGGAAAGCACGTGCATGTGCCTGCCCGTGGCCTTGCGGAAGGCCCGGTCCACGGCACTGAAACCATCCCGGATGGCGATGATGAAAGAGCGGGTATCCTTTTTAAAGATGCGTTGTACCTCCGCCTCGCTGGATATTTTGATGATGGTGTCTGCCGAGTGATAGACCTCACCGCGCCAGTTCATTTGGTATTGGTAGAGTTTTTCTTCAGGTTGCTTTGCCACTCGGGCGTAGGTTTCGAAAAGGTCCTGCTGGCTCATGGTGTGACCCAAAGGCACCAGATAAAACCAGGAGAAAACGATGGCGAAGACCAGGCCGAGGGTTCCAAGGGCTTTGGGTAGCCAACGGCCGGGCAGCCAACGGCCTGACACGAGCATGCCGCCAAACAAGACCGATATGGCCAGCAGGCTCCATCGAGGGTATATCTCGGTGGGCAGGGGGCGGTCATAGGCATAAGTGCAAAGGTTGGACAGATGTTCCGGGTTGGCCACCACGTCGTTGGCCACGATGGCCAGCAAGACTCCACCCAGCGGCGCCAGAAAACGCCAACCCCCTTCGTTGGTGTCCGCAAGGGTCAAACCCACCAACAGGGCCAGTGGCGGCATGGCGGGGTAGATGTAGTGGTGAAACTTGGTGACGACCAGGGTGAAGGCCACGAAACTGGTCAAAAACCAGATGCTCAAGAAAAGATCCAGTCGCAGGGGTGCTGTTTCCTTGGTGGGCCCGGCAAGGCGCAAGGCGGCCACTGTCTTGCGCTCCCGGAAGGAGGCACCGATGCGGCCCAGGGTCATGGGCAGCAGGGCCACCCAGGGGAAAAATCCATAACCCAACTGCTTGACGAAATACTCGAAGGTGCCCCGGTCTCCATGGACGCCGGTGAAGGCCCGTTGCAGGTTGTGATGCAGGAAAAACTCATTGAAGAATTTGGAGCCATACTTGACCACCATGGCCACATACCAGGGCCCGGCCAGGAGCAGGAACAAGGGGACGCCGATCTCGAGGCGGAGCCTCTTGAAGACACGCCAGTCACCGGAGAGCAAAAGGTACATGAAGACGGCCACCGCCGGGATGGCCAAGCCCACGGGCGTTTTGGCCAGGGCGGCCGCGGCGGCGAAGATGTAGATGCCCAACTGGTCCCGCAGGCGGGGTTTTTCCTCGGTGGCAACAGCAAAAAAGCAGGACAAGGTCCCCAAGATGAACACGACAAAGGGTCCATCGGTGACGGCTTGCCGGCCGATGAAGAGGGTGAAGGGCGCGGTGAGGAGCACCAGGGCGGCCCACAGGCCTCGTCGCTCATCGGTGGCCCGGCTCACCAGGCGGTAACCCAGCCAGACGCCCAGAATGGCCAGCAAGTCGAAAGGAAGCCGAGCCGCCCAGGCGTTGACGCCGAAGGCGCTGAAACTCGACGCCATCATCCAGAAGATCAAGACGGGCTTGGAAAAGAAGAGTTCGTTGCGCCAGCGAGGCGTCAGCCAGTCTCCATCCGCCACCATGCGCCGCGCCACTTCCGCGTAATGGGTCTCCCAGGGGTCCCACAGGCCGGCGCCGCCGAGCATGGGCAAGAGCACGGCGGCGGCACCCAGCACCACCCAGGTGCCGGGGCGTTGGAAGAGGGCGATGATTCGGCTGCCCAAGGTCGGATGTTGAGGCAGTGTTTCCGTCACGAAGACTCCTTCCGAGAAGATGGAGGGAGTCTACCCGAGGCCTTCGACGGTTGACAAGGTGCTTGGCAAGGGCCATAAATGCGCTCATGGCGAAGGATGCTCGAAGTGGAAACAGTCGCATTCGAGAGGGCTTGCGCGAGGTGATTTCGACTGCACTCGATTTGCTTCGCCGCCCGAGTACGTCCTTTCTGTTGATGGCCCTCGCCTTTTCCCTGATCGGCAAGTACTTTTGGCATCAAGGTCAGTTGGCCCGTTCGGTTGGGACCCGAATGGGCTACTTGATTTTTGTTGCGGATGACCTTTTTTTCTTTGCCCTGATCGTGTTCGGTTGCTGGGTTTTGGAAAAGAGCATTCGGGGGATTTGGATAAAGATCGTGTTGGGCATCGGTGGTGCTTTGATCCTGCTGTTCGCGGTGCTGGATATTTTTTGGCTTCTGGTGAGAGGCGAACCGATGGTTTTCTCGGGTCTGGTCCAAGGATGGGACAAGATCGAAATCGGTTTGGGCATTGTGGGTGCTGAGCTCAAGGTCGGCAATCGGGTCGTCTTGGGGTTTCTGGTGATGGCTTTGTTGGGTTTGCCATTTTTACTAAAGCGTTGTTGGAAGAAATTTGGTCTGAGTCTCAGGTGGAGTTGGAGTCCCCTGCTGATCCCCCTGGGGCTGATTCTGATTGCCGGAGGAGGGTGGGTCGGAAAGACGATTGTAAAAGCCGACATCCCTGGTTGGCAGTTGGTGGCCCGTAGCAGTTTTGTGCGAATCATCGAACGGGCTGTCATGGGTTCGCCGCGGCGACCCGTACCGAAGCAAGTGCCCGACCCCGTCCCTCTGCGGGAGGGACCTTGGCGGAACGGCGAAGTTTTGCCGGACATCTTGGTCTTTTTGATCGAATCCGCTCAATACCACAAGACGTCTCTGGCCTGTGGTGATG
>JAUVAM010000482.1 GCA_030591745.1 Deltaproteobacteria bacterium | reverse complement strand
GAGACTACGTGAATATGTTGCCCAACGGCGCCAGTCACACCATCACCTTTAATCCCTCTTTGCTGAAAGACCCGGAGCATCAAGCCAAGTTCAAGTCCTTTTTGCGTGGCTATTGCGAAAACGGGGGCACGGCTTTGCAGATCAACATGCTGGACGCAAGCATGTTGCAAGAAGCGCAAAAGCATCCCGAGGATTATCGACATCTGCTGGTGCGGGTCACCGGATACAACGCCTACTTCGCCAGCATCGGTCGAGAGCTGCAAGACGAGATCATCGCCAGGGAAATCCATCGGAGCATGTAGATGGCGGGACCCGTCGCCACAGTGTTGAACATCCAACGCATGTCCACCGAAGACGGCCCGGGCATTCGCAGCACGGTGTTTTTGAAGGGCTGCAGTTTGGAATGCGTCTGGTGTCAGAACCCGGAATCCATCTCGCCAAAGACCCAGGTGATCTGGAACGATTTTCGATGCATCAACTGTGGTGCCTGTATCGAGGCCTGTGAGCAGCATGCGCTTTCCAAGGGGCCGGAAGGAATCGAGCGTGATGAGCGCTGTTTGTACTGTGGCGCCTGCGCCGAAGTTTGCCCCACGGGGGCCATGGAGATCCTGGGTGCTCGATGGGAAGTAGAGGATCTCCTGGCCGAGGTACTAAAGGACCGGGCCTACTATGAGAGGGCCGGTGGCGGCGTGACGGTGTCCGGGGGCGAGCCGGCCCTTCAGTCGGACTTTGTGGAGGCCTTTTTGGCCCGTTGTCGCGAGGAAGGACTGCATACGGCCGTCGACACTTGTGGTCAGTGCTCAGAAGGCGCCATGCGCAAGCTGGTTCGGCATGCCGAGCTTGTGCTTTACGACATCAAGGCCATGGACGAAGATCTGCACACCCGACTCACGGGGCATTCTTCCGCTCGCGTTTTGGATAATTTGGCCCTTGTAGCGGAACAAGATATTAAGTTGTGGATTCGTACGCCCCTGGTGCCGGGCGACACGGACACGGACGAGAACATCGAGGCCATCGCAAAGCACTTGGCCACCCGTCATGCGGGGCGGGTTGATCGCTGGGAGCTTTTGGCCTTCAATCACCTGTGTGAAGACAAGTATCGGCGCTTGGGGCTGCCCTGGCGATACGCGGGTGCCAAGCCCCAGACGGCGGGGCGCCTGGAGGCCATCCGGGCCCTGGCGATTGCGGCCGGACTGGATGCCAAGCAGGTGCGAGTGACGGGCGCGGCCCGGAGGGAAGCCAGAGGAAGGAAAGCCAAATGAGGGAAAGCCAGATGAAGGAAAGGCAGATGAAGGAAAGGCAGCTGAGTAAGGCGGAGATGCAGGCCTTTGAGCCGGACAACAAGATTGGCATTTTGGCTACATTGGATCCGAACAACCTGCCGCATTTGAGCCTGATCACCACCCTGAAGGCCCGATCGCCGAAGCAGCTCATGTTTGGACAGTTTTGCGAGGGCGAGAGCAAGCGCAATGTACAAGAAAGGCCCAAGACCGGATTCGTGGTGATGACCATGGACCGTAAGATCTGGCGTGGCCAGGCCCGCTGGACCGACAAGACAGGACACGGAGAAGACTATGAGCGCCTGAACCAGGCACCGATGTTTCGTTACAACGCCTATTTCGGCATTCATACCGTGCATCACATGGAGTTGGAGCGCCTGGGCGAGCCAGAGGGTTTGAGTCTGGCGGGCCTGGGCGCGGGGATTGTCTTGTCCACGGCGGCGCGGGCTCTGACGCGAGCCCAGCGCAAAGATCCCATTTTGAGCCCCTGGGCCAAAAGGCTTATCTCTCGGCCCGACACGCTGAAATTTTTATCCTGGGTGGGCGAAGACGGATACCCAGAGCTGGTGCCGGTGGTGCCCTGCACGGCGCCGGATCGCCGAAGGCTTTTGTTTTCACCCACGGTCTATCGGCGCCTGCTCAAAAGATTGCAACCGGATCAGCCCCTCTGCGTGTTCGCCGTGAACCTGGCCATGGAAAGTGTCTGTGTCCGCGGAACCTTTCGCGGCTATGGCGGCGGGCTCAAGTTGGGCGCGGGCCTGGTGGAACTGGATTGGGTGTACAATTCCATGCCGCCCAAACAAGGTCAGATTTTTCCACCCCAGCCGACGAAGCCGGTCACGGATTTTTAAGGGGAGATGTTTAAGTGAGCGTCGGAGATCAAGAACAGCTGCTTTTTGGTGTGCTGGCGGTGCAATTGGGTTTCGTCAGCCCGAATGAGGTGATGGGGGCGGCGGCGGGATGGATGGCCGACCGGGGGCGGGACTTGCCCTCGCGCCTGCAAGCAGAAGGCCTATTGAATGAAAAACAGGTTGGCATGCTTGAGGCCATGTTGCAGGAGGCGGTGCGCGTTCATGGAGGCAACGTCAGTAAGACCCTAGGCGCTTTGGGCGGTGACGGGGTGGTTCTTCGGTCTTTCTCCGGCTCGATGGTCATGGGTTCAGACGGGCAGGTCAGCCTGGTGCCGGGGGACACCGTGGAGTCCGTGGAACCAGGGGCTGGTAAAGAAACAGTAACGCCTGAACAGCCCGGTCGCTATGCCGTGGGGAAAGAGTTTGGACGCGGAGGCCAGGCGCGGGTGCTCTTGGCTGTCGATACTCATTTGGGGCGGGAAGTGGCCTGGAAGGAGCTCTTGTACGACAGTCCCGGGCAGAGCCAGGGAGGCAGTCACAGTATGTCGGCCCGCGCACGATTTTTGCGCGAGGCTCGCATCACGGGTCAGTTGGAGCATCCCAACATTGTTCCTGTTCACGAATTGGGCGTTCGTGCCGACGGCAGCCATTACTACACCATGCGCCTGGTGCGGGGCCGCTCGCTGGAAGAGGCCCTCAAGGCCAGTGAGGGGCTTGCTGATCGTTTGCGTTTGTTGGAAGCCTTTGTCGCGGTTTGCCACGCTGTCGCCTTTGCCCATAGTCGAGGGGTGGTTCATCGGGACCTGAAGCCGGCCAACGTGATGGTGGGTGAGTTCGGTGAGACGGTCTTGCTGGACTGGGGCCTGGCCAAGAGCCGCGACACGGAAGACATTCGCGGCAAGGAGTTGGCCCATCAGGCGAAGTGGCTAGTGGAGGGCGACGGCAATCAGACCCTGGAGGGCGCGGCCATGGGGACGCCCTCCTACATGAGCCCGGAGCAGGCCGAAGGCGTTGTGGGGGCCATCGACGAGCGCTCCGATATCTGGGGTCTGGGCGCGATTCTGTACGAGATTTTGAGCGACAGGCCGCCCTTTGTCGGCGAGACGCCCTTCGAGATCGTCGGCAAGGTCATGAAAGAAAGCGTCGAGCCCATTGGGGGACATTGCCCCGAGGCACCAGCTGAGTTGGTGGCCGTGGCCGAAAAAGCCCTGCGTCGGGATCCGGCCCTGCGCTATC
The DNA here is from genome assembly GCA_030591745.1 of Deltaproteobacteria bacterium. The sequence goes on along the minus strand of JAUVAM010000482.1, from coordinate 665 downwards.
CCTCGGCCGCCGAGTTGGCCGAGGATATTTCCAGCTACCTGACCGGGGGACGGGTTGGGGTTTATGCCTATAGCTCCTGGGAGTTGCTTCGGCGCTTTGCCGCCAAGAATAAGCCGGCGGTGCTTGCGGTGATTTTGGTTTTTCTGGTGATTATCGCGGCCCTGATCAAGACCCAGTTGGCTTATCAGCAGGAAATGCAAGCAAGGGCCGGCGAGGTCCAGGCCCGCCTGGCTGAAAAGCGGGAAAGCCAGCTGGCCAGCTATCATTTGGCCCAGGCTTATGCTGAAAAGGCCGATCGCTATATAGGGCAAGCACGCTTTGACTCGGGGCGCCTTTTTGCGGTGGCCTCCCTGTTGAACAATCCGGCCTATCCCAAAAGCGAGCAGTACGACGAAGAATTCGCGCGTCGCCATCCGACCAGTCAGGATTTATCGGTTTCAGCGGCCTCACGCATCTACCGCAGCCAGCACAGCCTGAGTGTGGCCCTTGAGCACAGCTTTCAAACTTCAGATCAGATCCGGCAACTTGCCTATTCGCCGGATGGCGGTCGCTTGGCGGCCGTGGGGCATTATGGCATTGTCACCATCTGGAATATGCAGATGGGTGAGCTCGAGCAGCGCTGGAAAGCCCACGAAACCATTGCTTTTTCCCTTTCCTTTCTCGTC
>JAUVAM010000496.1 GCA_030591745.1 Deltaproteobacteria bacterium | reverse complement strand
CGATTCACGGGTCAAGGGCAAGTCCAGCGCCACGATGCCCATGCCCTTGACTCGCTTTGCAGAGGCCGCTTCAAAGGCAGCCAAGGTCTCCTTGGCGTGCTTGACGCTATTGCTGTTGTCGGTCTTGCTCACGATACCGATGCGCAGGGCGTCGCCACGGGATTTGAGGTTCAGATCATAAGACAAGGTGGTGAGCAGGATTGTCACACGGGTCTTGGCCGGCAGCTCGTTGGCTTTGGCTGAATCAGCAAAGAGGCTCAAAGCAAGAAGAGCGGCCAAGGCCATCATCGATTTTGCGAGTTGCAACATCATGTTGAATGCTCCTGCCGACACATCAAAGCATTGTTTTTCGACACTGAGAAGGGTTTATTGATCGTTTTCATGGAACAATCAACTCGCTTTCGCCGGTGGCCAGATTCATGCGTAAGGACAGGATTTGCCCCTCGGCAAAAGACGTCAAGGTGCCATCATCATGGAGGACCTGCAAATCGTCTGCTCCATCGCACATCATGTTGTTTCCCCCCAAATCCAGGCAAACAAGGAGGGCATAACTGCCAGGCTCCACCCGGTTGTTGATCATGGTGACCGGAAAGTCGACATCCGCCCCGGTCAGTTGGGTGAAGCCCAGGGGCGGGCCCGTTACCGGCCAGGCACCAAAGAGGATCAGGTACAACTTGTCGCTGCTTTCGGCCTGGAAGTTCATGCCTGGGGCGATGACCTGGACCGCCAGGGCCGCTTTTCCCGGTTCCGGGTCGGCCTGCTGGGCCGGGTCGGTGCAAGGATCGGCGCTGCCGGATTCGTCGAAGAGTTCGAAGTCGATGTCCGTTGCCACCTGATTGCTGACGGTTACCGGGGTGTAAGCGAAGCTGCAAAAGTCCGGATAACCACCGGCCACCGGAGCGGTCTTGTCCTCGTCGGCCAAATCCTGAAGCTGAGCCAGGATCAGATAGTCATAGGGCTCCAAATTGGGCAGTTCGTAGGCCATCTCGCCCGAGGAAAAATCCGGATTTTCGTAGAGGCGGCTTGCATGGGGCGGACCCGCCGGGGGCCAGGACGAAAATGCGTAGATGGCCAGGGCGGGTTTGTCCATAGACAGATGGGCTTGTCCATCATAGCCGACGGCCCCCTGGATGCTTCTTCCCGGCAGGGTTTCCGGGTAGTCGGAACCGCAGGCTGCCAGCAAAAGAGCGACCAGCAGCCATGAGGACAGAGAGAAGCTTGTGGATTTGCATGATTTCATGCGGTTCTCCCTCACCGGCCCACGCCGTCGTGCAGGCTGATGCCCACGAGCAGGGTGCCGCCGATGGGTTCGACGAAACTTTGAGGATACATGCGCAAGCCATCCGTCTCCCGGAAGAAACCGAGAATGTTTTTGGCCATGACAAAGATTTCAGCCCGGTCCTGGAAAAAGAAGCGACCCAGCCGCAGATCGAGAAATGCGGCATCAGCCGCTTGACGTTTTTCCCAGACTTTGTACTGGGCACTGCTTCCCCAGTTGTTCACCACGGACACGATCGGTTCGTAGTCGAAGACCAGGTAGGCATTGGCGTTGAGCCGTGCCCTCCAGGGCAGGCGCCACTCCACACCGGCGCCGTAAAGGTGGACAGGCCATTCCTTGAGCATCTCGTTGGTCTCGACGTCCAAGCTGTAGGTGAAGGTATAGTTGAGGTAGGTGGAGAGATTCGGGCTGGGGGACCAGCGCAGGCCAAGTTCCACCCCTGCCTGATAGTAGTCCACCCGGTTGATCTTGTAGCTTGGGGAGATGTTTTCTTCCACCGTATGGATCAGGCCCTTGACCTGTTGACCGAAAAGGACAGCATCAATCCGCAGGGCCTCAAAGAGCAAGCCCCGGTAGCCGAACTCGAGAGAGTAGAGTTCTTCCGGATGCAGCCTGGGGTTGCCGATGGAGAAGCGCACCGGCGGGGCCTCCGGATCGAAAGCCACATTGATGTTCGCAAAGGCCTCATTGGGCGTGGGCGTACGGTAGGAAGACGATCCACTCAAGCGCAGGGCGTGATCGTTGCTTAGCCGCCAAGTGATCGCGGCCCTTGGGCTGAAGTGACGATAGACAACCTGGCCGGAAGCATCTTCCTCGGCCTGGATTTGTTCCAGGCGCCCGCCCAGGTGCAAGCTGAGGGAGCGATCCGGGAGCAGGCGTGTCTCGTTGTTGAAAACGCCCGCCACAAAGTAGAACCAAGGCTGGGAAAAGAACTCAGTCACATCGTAGACCGTGCCCTCGACCCCGATGGTGAAAATGTTGCGGTCATCGAAGAGATGCCAGTCCACCAGGACCTGGCCATGGATCTCCCGGGAGGCCAAGGCCTGGGTCTGATCTTCCGCGCCGGAGGGACCCTGCGCTTCCGAACGCAGGAGTCGGCCGTCGACTTGAGCGCGCAGGGTTAGGCTTTCGGAGAAGAATTTGCGCTTGGTTAATTGCAGATTGAAGGCCTGCTGGGATGTGCTGAGTGTACTGGGGAGGATGTTGGTTGAAAAGACAACGGCCTGTTCCGAGAAGGCGTGGCTCAGGCTGGCGCTGAGGTTCCAGTCCGGACCGGGGCGATAATCCACCAAGGCTCGAGCGCCCATGTGAAATGGGCCGATCTGGTAGTTGCGCGGTTGCCACTCGGGCAGCCTCTCTAAGAGAAAAGATGTGCGGGCCCCCAGCTTGCCGTCTTCGCTGGCCCAGGCATAGGCCAGTTGCGCACCGCCTCCGTTTTGCAACAGGGCATGCTCGGCCCCTTCTGTCCGCTCGCTCAACATGCCCAGGCTGCCCCAGGTCTGACCACTCAGGCCCTGCCACTCTTGGGGTTTTTTGGTGATGATGTTGATGACCCCGCTCAAGGCATCCGCGCCGTAGAGGGTCGAGCCCGGCCCCCGGATGATCTCGATGCGGGCGATGTCGGCCGACCCAACCGGCAAAGCACCCCAGGGATTGTAGCCATTAAGTCTGTCTGAGATGTTTCGGCCGTCGACAAGCACCAGCACCCGGTTGTTCAGCAGGCCCGTCACGCCCCTGAGACCCACGGAAAAGAAGTTGGCACCACCCTGCAAAACGTGCATGCCTGGCACCAGGCGCATGATTTCGGCCAGGTTGGTGGCACCGGAAGCCTGAATTTCCTTGGCGGTGACCAGGGTGACGGAGGCCGGGGCGTCATAGAGCGACTGTTGCCGCCTCGAGGCCGCCTCAACGACCGGTGTGGCCAGGAGGGCCTCCAGGTCCATTTCCGCAAAATCACCGGAATCGGAATTCTGGGGCTCGGCACCCTGTACGAATCCAGCCGAGAAGAGGATGCAAGTACTCAATAACCATGGCAAAATTTGTCCAATGCTCACCATATGCAGATCCTGTCGATTCTTGTATTTGTGAAGTGATTTACGAGTTTGCGACAAAAATGCTCCTTTGTATCTTACGGTTGGGCGTGTGTTTGTCAAGGTGGTTTTGTCGGTTGGGCCCTTGTTGGTTGTTTTATAAATCTCTGTTTATATTGAAAGGTTTCTTTGTGGCGCCCTTGGCTACCAGCCGAGCCACTTGGTCTCTCGTTCTACTTCCAGCAGATCGATGTGGGTGAATACTCCATTCTGGTCTATTTTGTAGACGTCGGCGGCCAGCGATGGCCGGTGGTCTTCAGGAGTGAATCCCACCGGCTTGAGCAGGCCGCCCGTGTTGACATGACGCATGGATTCCAGTTCGCCACGCAGGTTTTCTCGCGATATCACTTCGCCCTTTGCCTGCAGGCGTTCCAGCGCAATGCTCCATATCGCCACTTGGGCGTATCCCATGACATAGTCAAGGTCCATGAAATCATCTTCGGCGTGACGGGCGCTTTGCGTGTGCGTTCGCACCAGGTCAGGCATTGCTTGACTGGCGACCATGTCACCGAAAGGGGTGGCGGCGACCAGGCCGAAAACCTTGCCTCGACCCGCGCCTTCGGAGAGATCGTCCAGTGCT
>JAUVAM010000426.1 GCA_030591745.1 Deltaproteobacteria bacterium | reverse complement strand
GACCTTTGCCAGTCCGACGAAGATTGTCCAGAGACCGCCTTCTGTGACTGCGGCATTTGTCGGGACCAGGATGAAATTCCTCCCGAATGCCGCTTTAACAGCGACTGCGAAAACGGAGCCGAATGCGTGGACAGTCAATGTCGCAGGCCCTGCTGCGAAGACTCAGAATGCGCCGCCCATGAAATTTGCCAAGCCGGTTATTGCCATGATCCGGCCGCTTGCACCTGCGACGTGGACTGCCCGGAAGGCCAAAGCTGCTTGGACGGTCGCTGTCTATCGTGAAAAATCGTCACAGTCCCACCACATCCAATCTGGAACAATCCATGCGGCCATTCATGCCATAGCCAGACTGGAACACCTCTAAGGCCCTGAAACAACTACTCGCTACAAGATTCCGGCCCCCTGCCGAATTGGCAAGGTCCTTGCGATGTATAGAGAAACGAATGGAGGCGTCATGCGAGGACTCACCCTGGCCATTTTGTTTCTCCTCTGCCTGCCGGAAGATCTCCAAGCCGGCGTGGATGCCCCGGGAGGCCTGAGTTTCGAATTCGGCACGGAAAGCGGCGAAGCCTGTGGCGACCTCTCCGGGGTCGAGGAGAGCTTCACGGAACCAAGCTGGTCTGAAGCCTATTTTTCTTCCGACGCCTCACAATTCGGCGAGCAGGGTGTGCTGATCTGGGCCGGCTTCGCCCTGGAGGGTCCGGATGGACTGCGCCACGCCACCTTGCTGCTGGATTTGGCCCCCGAAAAGCAAACCTCGAACACTTCCTTACCGGCTTCTGCATGGACCCTGCGTTATTCAGAACATCGAGGAGATCAACTTCTCTTCGAGGCCGACTTCATCACCGGCGAGGTGGGCATCTTCAGCTATCGTTCCGGCGAAGACGACGAAGGCGGTATCGATGGCTGGTTCAACTTGCTCGTCACCGACAGCCAGGCGCAGGGTCCCGGTTGCCGCATGCTCTTGAAGGGTCGCTTTGCTGCCCAAAGCAGCGAATCAGTCGGGTCGGTGGGCGGTGAAGGAGCGTGGACGGAAGCCGACAACACGGACCGTGGCTGCGACGCCTCGGGCACGGACGCGGTCTGGTTCGGCTGCGAGGCCGTGGCCGAGGACGATGGCTACGAAGACAGCGGTTGCGGCGGCTACGAAGACGACGGTTCGGGCTGGGCGACCGAGGATACGACCACGGACAGCTCCGGCTGCGAAGGCGACAGCTACGATTCCTCGGACAGCTACGACAGCAGCGGATCCGCCAGCTGCGAAGGCGACGGCTATGACAGCTATGACAGCGATGACAGCTGGGATTCGGACAGCGCCGATTGCGCCGGTGACGCCGAGGCCGCCGTCCCCATGCTGCGACCCGTCCACAGAAAGAGCCGAGCAAAATCCGATCCACTCAGGGGCCTGCTGCGCTTTTTCCCCGAACTGACGGCCGGGCTTTTCATCGCCCTCATGAAGCGACGCCAGCGTCGCCGCTACTAGCGAAGCTCCGCCGCGCAACGAAAACCCATGGCCGGATCCCGCGCCCAAGAAACGCAGTCCGCCCGATTGGCGCATCGAGCCCGTTGGGCCAAGTTGGTCCAGCCGCCGCCGCGTATCACCGGCGTATCACCACGCGCCAAAGCGGCCACCCCGGTGTCATGGTTGCCAAGATAGGGCTCGTAGGCGGTCTTCGTCCATTCCCAAACATTTCCAGCCATGTCCAGCGCCCCCAATGCACTTCGCCCCGCCGGGTAACTTCCCACCGGAGCGGTGGCAGCATGGCCATCCACATAACCCTCAATCCCCTCCATGGAAGCCTTCAGCTTGGCAAGATGCCCATCCGCCAGGTTGGCCACCGGCATGTCTCTTTCCTCGGGCTCTGCGTCTCCCCAGGGATAGCGCCGTATGCTCAATCCCCTGGCCGCCCGCTCCCATTCATCCTCCGAGGGCAGTCGCCCCCCCAACCAACGACAGTAATCACTCGCCTCATACCAGGTCACGCAGTTCATCGGATGCTTTTCTCGCCCCGACTCCTTCCAGTTGCAGTATTCGGAAGGCCGGGGTGGCCCCTTGCCCTTGGGCATACTCAATTTGACGCCACCCGATTTGCAAGCGCCCGCGGCCACACAGGCGGCATACTGCTCCATCGTCACCTCGGTCTCATCGATGCGGTACCCGTCCACCCAGGTCATCCGCCCCGGTATTTCATCCGCCTCGCATCTTGGGTCCCCGAGCGTCTCGCAACCCATCCAGGTCCACCAGCCGTCCACCCGAATTTGCTTCGAAGGCTTAACGACCTCTTCGGGGGCCGGTGCCGAAGGGGGGACAAAGTCTTCCATACGACAACCCGCCAACAAAAACAGAAGGCCCAAAGATGCCCATCTCGAGAATCGGCTCAAACGCATGGGTCCATTGTATGCCCATGGAACCCTGGATCCAAATCTGGCATACGCCTTGCTAGATAGTCTTGCATCAAGGACACTGAACAAAGGAGAGTCCCATGCCCAACCTGCGCCGCTTGCTATATCCAGCCTATCGAAAACTTGAAACCAACGTGCATCCCTTGCGCTACTTGTTCTTGGAAATCACGCAAGTCTGCAACTTGAACTGCCGCCACTGCGGTTCCGACTGCGGCCGAAACACGCAATTGGACGAGCTGGACACCGAAGACTGGCTGACCTTTTTCGCCTATTTGGGCGAGCATTTTGACCGGCGCAAGCTGGCCGTCGTCATCACCGGCGGGGAGCCCCTCTGCCACCCTGAATGGGATCGCATACTGGCCGGATTGAAAGAGCATGGCCTGGCCTGGGGCATGGTGACCAACGGCTATGACTTGACCGAAGGCGCGGTGAAGAAACTCACAGCCCACAACTTGAACTCAGTCACCGTGAGCCTGGACGGACTCAAAAAAAACCACGACTGGCTCCGAGGCAAAAAAGGTTCTTTCGACCGGGCCGTCCGCGGATTGAAACACCTGGCCGCGGCCCGCATTCCCTTTTTCGACGTGGTGACCTGCGTCAACCCACGCAACCTCGATGAGCTGCCCGAAATCATGCGCCTGCTCAAGCAGGTGGGCGTGCCCCGCTGGCGACTGTTTTCAATTTTCCCCAAGGGACGCGCGGCCGGCGACAGCGAACTCTTGTTGGACAAGGATGGATTCGTCGCCATGCTGGACTTCATCCGGCAGGCCAAAGAAGAACACAAGGACCAGGACTTCGACCTGAACTTTTCCTGCGAGGGCTACCTGCCCAAAGAATGGGAATCCAAAGTGCGCGAGGAGCCCTATTTTTGCCGGGCGGGCATCAGCATCGGTTCGGTGCTTTGCGACGGCGCCATCTCGGCTTGTCCCAACATCTCCCGCAGCCTGGTCCAGGGCAACATCCGCAAAGACGACTTCAAAACAATCTGGGAAAAACGATTCCAGCCCTTTAGGGACAGGCGCTGGCTCAAACAAGGCCCCTGCGCCGACTGCAAACTCTTCAATCGCTGCCAGGGAAACAGCCTGCATCTGTACGATGACGAACTGGGTCACACGGCCTTATGCACTCACCGGCTGCTCAGCGATCCGGAGATCAAAACAGCCACGGATTCTGTCCGCTAGATTCCCTTCCTTCTCTCCTCATCCGCTTCCCGGTTGATCTTGTTCAAACGCTTCAAGGGGCTCAAAGCCTTGAGCAACTGGTTGTTCAGCAACAATCGAAAAGCGTTCAAGATCTCGTCGTACTTCTTTTCGTAGGGAAACCAAAAGGGCTCACTATTTGCCTTGTCCTTGCCCACCATGATGGCCTTCTGATGGGTAAAACTCAGCAAACCCTCCGGGCCGTGATATCGGCCGAAGCCCGATGACTTGACCCCGCCGAAAGGGAGGGCCGGGTTGCCCACCGAGGTGATGACATCATTGACCATGACCTGGCCGCATTCCAGGCGGCTGGCGACCGACAGGCCCCGCTTCAGATCCGAGGTCCAGACCGAACCGGTCAGGCCATACTGGTGATCGTTGGCCATGCGCACGGCCTCGTCCACATCGTCTACTTTGACCACCGGCAAGACCGGGCCGAAGGTCTCTTCTCGGTAAACCGCCATGTCCGGCTTGACGCCGGTGAGCACCGTGGGCAAATAGAACTGCCCTTTTCGATCCGGCCGCTCGCCGCCCACCAGCACCTTGGCCCCAGCGGCCTTGGCCTGCTCTACTTGCGCCTCCACGATTTCGAGTTGTTGAGGAAAGGTCAAGGGACCCACATCGGCCTTCTCGTCGGGTCCGCCGACCCGCACCGCCTCCACCTCGACCTTGAGCAGCTCGAGAAAACGATCGTAGACCGAGGCCTCGACAAAGATGCGCTCGACCGAAGTGCAGACCTGCCCACAGTTGAGCAAACCACCCCAGACCGCACCCTTGGCCGCCCTTTTCAGATTGGCGTCGGCGCAGACGATCATGGCGTCTTTGCCGCCCAACTCAAGCTCAACCGGAAT
>JAUVAM010000527.1 GCA_030591745.1 Deltaproteobacteria bacterium | reverse complement strand
TTGATGTGGAGTTGGACCTTGAGCCCGGTGCCAACTTTGTGACCGTCATGGCACGAGAGGGGGAGCGCTACGCGGTGCAACAAGCGAAGGTGATCACCTTGCCTGGCGGACTGGATAACAAGAAGGACAAAGACGAATCGGGCGAAGCCCCGCCCATCGGCAGGTGATTAATTACCCGCTTCCCTCATGGCCGCGGCAAATCCCTCGAAAGACTCTTCGATTTCTTTTTTTCTGACGCAGAAGGCCAGGCGAATGTGACCCGGTCGACCAAAGCCCGAGCCGGGCACGGCCAAGATGCGTTGTTTCTGTAAGAGGCTGACGAAGGCCACATCGTCGTCGATGGGCGTTTTTGGGAAGAGATAAAACGCACCTTGAGGCTTGACGAAACTGTAGCCGGCTTCGGTCAGACCTTGGCAGAAAAGGTCTCGTAGTTCCTGGTAAACAGCGATGGGTACGCTTTCAGCCTGGGCTTCCGCCGCCAGGTGCTGGAAGAGGCTGGGTGCGTTCACGAAACCCAGGGTGCGGTTGGTGAAGGTGATGGCGTTTTGCAGGGCCTCTCGGTCTACGTGGCGCGGGCTGATGGCCGCGTAGCCGATTCGTTCTCCGGCCAACCCTAAGTCCTTGGAGTGGGAGGTGATGAGAATGCTGTTGGCATGTGCGGCCAAGACATTTGGCACTGTCAGTCCGTCGTATACGATTTTTTTGTAGGGCTCGTCCGACAAGATGGTGATGGCGTGGCCGTGGGCTTTTTCTTTTTGGGCCAGTAGGGTGCCCAGTTTGGTCAGTTGCTCGGTCGTGTACATTCGGCCGGTGGGGTTGTTGGGGGAGTTGAGAATCAATGCCTTGGTCTTCGGGCCGATGGCTTTGTCCAGCTCGCTTAGATCCAGATCGAAATCCGCGGTTGATTCCGCGACGATCATTTCTCCGCCATGGTTGTCCACGTAGAAGCGGTATTCGGGGAAGAAGGGGGCCACCACCACCACTTCGTCGCCAGGATCCAGCAGGCTTTTTAGGGCTGTATTCAAAGCCCCGGCTGCGCCCACGGTCATCACAATGTCGGCGACGGTGATGTCCAGATCCATTTGTGAATTCAGGTAGGCGGCGATTTTTTCACGGGCGGCCGGGTGGCCGGCATTGGGCATGTAGCGATGGAGGCCCGCGGGCTGTTCTTTGACCAAGCGTTGCAGGGTCGCGGTGACTTTCTCCGGAGGCTCCAGAATCGGGTTGCCCAGGCTGAAGTCGTATACATTTTCGGCGCCGAACTCCTGTTTCATTCGTCGGCCTTCTTCAAACATGCGACGGATGAAAGAGGCCTTGGTCATGAGGGCTTCGACTTTTTTCGATATGGGCATGGTTCTGTTCTCCTGAGCGTTTCTTACTTAGCTACTTATCGAGCCCGCTCCTCATTGTCCATAGCCGAAGACGATGCCGGTGATCTCATCGGAAAAGCTCATGGGTACGGGGCGCAAGACGTCTAAGGGATCTACATGACGGCCTGCTTGCAACACGCCGAAGTGGAGATGGGGGCCGGTGGAACGCCCGGACTGGCCGAGGAGCCCGATGACGTCGCCCGCGCCTACGTGTTGACCGGGTTTGACCATGATCATGGCCAAGTGGGCGTAAAGGGTGACCGTGCCATCCGGATGATGGATGCGCACCAGGCGCCCGGCCTTGCCTGCCCAACCCGCCTTGGTCACCGTGCCACGGGCCGCGGCCAGGATGGGCTCATGAGGTGGTGCCGCCAAATCGATGCCATTGTGGAACCGCACCTTGTCATGCTGGATGGGATCTCGTCGGTAGCCAAACCCCGAGGTGATGACCCCGTGACCCACGGGCCACATCAGGCCGAATTCGTCCCCGCGTCCTGGTCGGTGCCGGGTGGCCGTGGTGGCCACCGTGCGCACCGCGCGCGCGCGGGAGTCGATGCGAGCCAAGAGGTGGTGCACCAGACGGTCGAGTTCCGGGGGGCAGCCTTCGGCTCGCCTTTTTTCGGCATCCAGTTCGAATTCGGCGGCTACCCTGGCCCGAATAAGCGGTGACAGGCTGAGCCGCTCGGGCGCCTGGTCTAAGTAGGTCTCCAATATTTCCAGGAAGGGCGGCCAGGCGGAATCCAGGGCCGGGCCACTTCCCCTTCGTTGTAACTGGAAGCGGCGAATGGCTCGTTCCACATCATCCAGGGTGGGCGAAGAGAGATCTTCTTGAATTCGTTCGACCAACTCTGGTTGCTCTGGCGAGGACTTCAGGCTTTTCGGCCACCCCAACAGGTTTTTCGTTAAGGGATGCCGGGAGCGGTTAAGTTCGGGCATGGGGCTGTTGTCTACGCGCAAGCGAGGTGTACAGGCCGTCAGAATGAAGACCGGGGTGAGCCACAAAAAAACACGCCAGTTCATGGGTCTTATGATAACCCCAGCAAAGGGCGGCGGCAAGTTGTCGACATGGGGCTGTCGGTGGTGCCAGCTTGAAAAAACAGACATGTGCGTGATAGAACAAGGGGAATGCCTGAGGGGGTAAGGAGCCGATTATGAGGAACAAGTCTTTCCTGATCATCATGGTGCTTGCGGCCATGCCTTGTGTGCTCAACTGCGAATGCGGTGATACTCGAGTCGGCGTGGATGAGGCCCTGGTTGGGCGGTTCTTTTTGGGCAACGGGCCGGAGCTGCAGTCCTTGGATATGTATGGGGAAGTGGCTGAAGGAGCGGCAGGCGAAGGGCTGGTTTCCATTGAATTCGGTCGTGTGGACCTGGCGATGCAAGCCAATAAGTACTTGTTCTTGCGCAACGTGGGGACCTCGCCGCTAAACATCGTGGGCGTGGACTGGCAGGATGGTGCGGATCCGGCATTCTCGTTGGCATGTCAGGTCAGCGGCTCTTTTGCTCCATGTGCCTTTTCCGATGCGGACTACATGGCGGTGGCACCCGGGGCGGATCTGCTGATCGAGGTGTCCTTTATGCCGCAGGAAGAGCGCGCCTACACAAGCGAATTCGTGGTGCGCTCCAACGCCGGTGATTTTTCCGCGGTGCACGTGGCCCTGAGTGGCCAGGGCGTGACCCCGGAAGTGCAGGTTTGCATCACCGATTGCCTTGGTGGCGAAGAGGGCGCGGCATGCCAGGCCGGGACCGAGCTATGCAATGACACGGTGACGCCAAATAACCTGCTTGTTGAGTTCGGCGATCTGGAGGCCGGCTTGAGTTTGAGTCGCATCGTGGTGGTGAACAACATCGGCGAACAGGATCTTCAGGTCAGCACCATCCAGGTACAAACAGGCGATGCCAGCCAGTTCACCTGGGCCATGGAGGACGGTACGCTTCCTGGCAACCTGGCCCCTGGGGCCAGCGCCACCATCGCGGTGACTTACACACCCTCCTTGGGCGGTGAACATGCGTCCACATTGCAGATCATCTCCAACGATGTGAACGAAAATGAAATCCATGTTGCGCTGACGGGTCGCTCCTTGGCCCCTCGGGTCTGCGTGGACCCCTTCGAGCTAAGTTACGGCTACGTCGCCCTCGGCGAGCCGGTGACCCAGAGTTTCGAGTTGGCCAACTGCGGCCTGATGGACCTGGAAATAGAGAACATTGCCATGGGCACGGATGCCAGCTATAGCCAGGATTTTGGCCTGCTTAACCTGCCTGGGATGTCCGTGGTCATTGAGCCGGGGAACTCCATTCAGGTGGAAGTTCAGTTTGACCCCACGGTCGTCGGCCCGGCTCAGAATCGGGTGGAGATCTTCT
>JAUVAM010000528.1 GCA_030591745.1 Deltaproteobacteria bacterium | reverse complement strand
TGACTTTCGCGGCCCAGATCTCGGTTCCCGTGGACCAAACGGCCATGCCGTCCCCACCATTGTTTGCCGCTACCCGCGGGTGGTCCCCGTCCATGCTTGAAGCACCCACCAACACGGCCGTGGTCCAGTTTGCGCCCGCGTGAGCCACGGACCAGACATCGACGCCCCCGGTCCCGCCGACGTTCCACACGCCGACCGGGCCACCCATGTCCAATGCCTCGGGGATCCTGTTGGGCTCGCTCTGCAACTCGACGACTTCGCCCCAGGCATCCTGCCCATCGGAAGTGTTGCCGAATACCGACATGCCGCCGACCCCGGCCTGCACATATAGCAACACCGCCCGACCCCCCGAGCCAAAACCCACCACCGGCTCGTCACAGGAAAAAACCGGCAGGGTGATTGCCACGGGATTGCTCCAGTCCGTGCCGTCGTAACTGCGGCCCATGATCAACTCGTCGCCGGAGGCCTGACTTTCGTTCCAGACGGCTTCGTATTCACCACCGGCGTGCACGGCCAGGGCCACGCTGCCCACGGTTTCCTCGGTCGTATCCAAGTAAGTGGGCGCAAGCCAGCTCAATTCGTCGTCCACGACCACGTTCTCGTCAGTCCCTCCCCCGCCGTCTTCCAGGCCGGCGTCCGTGCCACCGTCGGTGCCGGGGTCGTCATCATCGCTCGAGCAAGCGCCGAACGACAGGCCCAAAGCCAGCAAGATCGACAGCAACATACAAAATTTATTTAGACTCTTCATGGTCTTCTCCTCCCCGCAAACGGGAATGTCCCTCATGCCTGGTTTCTATTCGTCACGCATATTACAACCCAAACATTGAACCAGGCAAATTCGCAACCCCCAGCCGAATTGACCCGACTCACCTTGTCGGTTTATCCTGTTTGAATGTGGCGTAACTCCTATATCCTGATGCTGTTCTTGCTCATTTTGGGCGCAAGCGTCGAACTCCGCGCGGCCGAGGTGGAGGCGAGTTGGGACGCGGTGGTGCTCGACGTGGACAACCAACCCGAGACCATCAGTCATTACCTTCTCTTCTATGGCCCCACTCAGCGACCCGCCGGGGTGGTGCATCCGGGCGACGGCAGCTTTCAGTACGCGGTCCAGCGCAACGTGGGCACGGTTTTAACGGCGAATCTCGAGGATCTGCCAGGGGGCCAACGCGTCTATTTCGCCGCGGTGGCGGCCGACACCAGCGGCAATTTGTCGAATTATTCGGCAGAGGTCGCCGTGGATCTGCCAGAAGATTCGGACGGGGGCACGAGCTGGGACGCGGGCACGCAGCCTGACGCGGGCTCGGTTGATGATGCAGAAATCCAGGGCGGTTGCGGCTGTGGCGGCGACCCGGCAACGGCTCTCTGGATGCTGGTATTCGCGCCCTTCGCGGCCAGAAGGCGGCGCAGATTGAATCGCTCACTCCGGGGGCCGGAGTGATGGTGCTTTCTTGAGCCTTTCCAGACGAGACTTCCTCAAGGCAAGCCTTGCTGCATCGACCTTTTTCGGGCTGGGTGCAGGGCGCGCCCTGGCGGGCCCACCCCTTGAGGCGGCCAAGATAAAACGCATCGTCAGCGTGGTGCGCGGCACGAAGATGGACAAAATGCTGACCTCCGCCATGCAGCCCTTCGGCGGCATGAAACGCTTTGTTCGCACCGGCATGCAGGTGGTCATCAAAACCAACGCCTCCTTCGCCAACGCCCCCGACTGGGGCAACAACACCAGTCCCGAGCTCTTGACGGCGGTGGCCAAGGCTTGTCGCGAGTCCGGTGCCCGGCGGGTCCTGGTTCTGGACTACCCGCTGATGCGTGGCGCCGAGGCCCTGGACATGAATGGCACGGCGGCCGCCGTGGCCAAGCTTAAGGGCGTGGAGCTCAGGGTCCTGGGTGCCGAGCACGAATTCCGCAAAGTCAAAGTACCGGGCGGAGAAGCCCTGCACGAGGTCGCCATCGCTCGCGAAGTCTTAGACTGTGATCTGCTCATCAATCTGCCCGTGGCCAAAGCCCACGACGCAGTGGCCGCCAGCATCGGCATGAAAAACCTGATGGGCATCATCTGGGATCGGGCTGTTTTTCACACGGGCATGGAGATCGATCGAGGCATCGCCGATCTGAACCGGGTGCTTCGGCCCGGCCTGACCATCGTGGACATGACCCGCATCATGGTAAGCAATGGGCCCAGGGGCCCAGGTGAAGTGGTCACGACGGAAAAGCTCGTGGTGGGCATCGACCCGGTGGCGGTCGACAGCGTGGCCCTGGGCCAGGCTCGCTTCAACGGGCGGCGTTTCCGACCCAAACAACTGCGCTACTTGCTGCACGCGCACAAAGCCGGCCTGGGTGAAATTCGCCTGGGCGAACTGGACATTCGCAAACTGGACGCTTGAGCCGAACCAATCGTCGATGAGGAAGACCACGTGAACGCAGAGGCAGGGCTGCGATCCCACAAGCTGATCTCTCTTTTCACTCTCACGCTGCTCGCGTTGATCTCGCTGGCTTTCTGTCCACCGGCCCATGCTCGCTATCCGCGCTCGGTCTCCGACAGCCAGGGCACCTGGGTTGCGACCGACGAGGCTCTGATCCAGATCGTCGACGAACTCTGGACATTCTACGGTGCCGCCCAAGGCCTGCCCTCGGATCGAGTGCGCGCGGTGGCCGCCGACAACCGCGAAGTCTGGGCCGCCACGCCCCGGGGCCTGGGCCGCATGGATCGCAACTCGCGACGATGGGAGACCTTCGGGGCCCCCGATCCGCTGCCTTCGGCCAATGTCTACGGCGTGTCGGTGGACGACCGGTACACCTGGGTGGCCACAGCGGGCGGTGCCGTGCGCTACGACAAGCTGGCCAAACGCTGGGAACAAGTCAAGCTGCCCGGTGATGAGCAGGCCTGTTTCGACGTGATCAGTGTTGGACGCACCGTCTGGTTCGCCACCGACCAGGGTCTGGCTCGCTTCGATCGGTCGACCCAACAGTGGCGCCGCGTGGGTCCGGCCGAAGGCCTGGACGTGGGCCGCGTCACCGAACTTTCTCAGCAGGGAGAAAACATCTGGCTTTTCGCCGAGCGAGGCCTTGCGCGCTACGATCTGCGGGCCGAGGCGGTCACAACCTACGGCGAGGCACAGGGTCTGCCCAGCCCGCTCATCACCGCTTTCGCCACCGTGGAAGGCAAAATTTGGATCGGCACGGACCGAGGCCTGGTTGTTTACAACCCCTCCTCCGATGCCATCAGTCCTTTTCTTTACGGCAAGGGCATGCCCGGCGGCCGGGTGGTGGGCATCGAAGCGGCCACCCCCTACATTTGGGTAGCCACCGATGAAGGACTGGGCCGTTTCAACACGATGACCGGCGTCTGGGACCAGAAGCGAGCCGAGGACGGCCTGGCACCGGCGACCCTCGTGGGCACGGCCATGGCAGGCGGCGTGCTGGCCCTGCTGCAACAAGGCGGCTTCCAGTCCTACCAAACCCAGCGAGATGAATGGCAGCGTTTTTTGGTGAGCGACGTCTGGGCCGGCAAGGCAGGTGCCGCGACCGAAGCCAGCGCCTTCAAGTACAACCTGGAACTCATCGCTTCGGGCGAGGCCAACTTTTCGAGCAGCGGCGATGGATGGAGCCACACAGAGCAAATCGTGCCCGACCTGCGCCTGGGCTTGGGCACGATTCTGGATGGCGGCCGCAGTTTGGACGCCTCGGTGCGCCTGGACTTCGGCGACGCCACCACCTCGGGC
>JAUVAM010000515.1 GCA_030591745.1 Deltaproteobacteria bacterium | reverse complement strand
GCACCATGTGGATGCGATCACTATCTCGAATGTAGCTCTTGCGGCCGGAGGGGGCCACGTTGTGGGCTTCGTCGATGACCAGCATGTCCCAGTCGCGCAAGCCGCCGGATTTGTCCTTGCGCAAGGAGGCCAAAAAGGAGGCCAAGGGGCGTTCTTGTTTGAGAAAGTCCATGGAGGTGATGAGGCGAGGGTAGCTTGACCAGGGGTTGACGTGGTGTCCGTATTCGCGGCGAAGAAGTTGTGCGTATTTGCGATCCACGATTTCAAAGCGCAGGGCAAATTTGGTCCATAGTTCCTCTGCCCATTGGCGTTGCAGACTGGCCGGGCAGATCACCATGATTTTCCGAATGCGCTGGCGGGCGAGCATTTCCTGGATGACCATGGCGGCTTCGATGGTCTTGCCCAGGCCCACGTCGTCGGCGATCAGCAGGTTGACTCGGGGCATGCGCATGCTTCGCACGACGGGTTCGAGCTGATAGTCCTCGATTTGAATGGCGCCCCGAAAGGGAGCCTGCAAGGGAAGACCCGCAAGGACGGAACTTAAAGACCAGCGGGTGGCCAGCAAAAAGGCTTCGAAGCGACCCAAGGGGTCCCATTGTTCGGGCTTGGGTAGGGTGAGCGCGTCGTGAATTTGCGGATTGATTTCGTGTTCCCAGATGACCTCGAGCTCGTCGCCCAAATTGTCGTCGTCTAGGGCCTCGAGTTTGAGTTTGTGCTGGGGTGGTGCCTTGGGGGCGGTCGTTTTTGCGTCCACGTCGCGGACGATAAAGTGACGATGGCGAATTTTGACCAATTGGCCTTGTTCGGGGATGCGGCCTTGGCTGTGGATATGCATTTCGAACCCCTATTCGGACCTATCGCGTCCGCCCATCGTCCCCTTCTCTCGACAGATGGTGTCTTATTGAAATGCCAGTGTCCCGCGATGCCTGGGATCTGTCAATCGGTTTGTAGGCCGGGTGCCAGAATGTCAGACCCATCTCTTAGAATGATAGCGGCAACAAATTCGACAGACCTTCAAGAAGGGAAGGCTCCTTCGAGCCTTGCTGGGAATATTGGGTGCCTGGACTGTCGCTTGGGTCACGGAGGATGAAATGGTGATACCGAGAAGAAGGATACGAAGAAGGAGAGGCCTCACCGGTGCCAGGACAAGGACCGCGGTCGTTCCCGATAAACCGGCCGCCTTTGGGACGGTCGATGAAATGCTTGAGGCGGCAAAGCAAATGTTTTTTGCTCGAAAGAAGTCCGTTGATGCGCAGGAAAAACAGGAGAGTTTTTCGGATGGGGGTGGTGATAAGAAGACTCGAGCGCTCAGGCGGGCTTTGCTTGAGGAGCAAACCTGGACAAAACACTTCCATCGGTCGTTTAGCCTAACGGGCGATGAGATCGATCTCTGCCGGCGCTGTCGCAAGATTCGGCTCAATCGCCTGGAGCGCGAGATATTGGTGGCTGTTGTGCTCCATCGCTTGGCGCTTGTGGAGGGCTACAAGGAGGACTGTGCGAGTATTTTGCGTTTTTTGAACATCCCGGGGGACCGGGCTGTCGAGGCCCTGCGCTGTATGTCGGAGGATGGGCGTTTGTACCGCTCGAGCTTGATCATGTACGAGGATAAGGATGAGGATCTGCGCGACCGGGATTTGGTTGTGGATCCGGTGATCTTAGACATGGTGCTGCTCAAGAGGAATCAGGTGCCCGTGGGCTGGGGCGTCAAGACCGAGAAGGAGCTGTACGTGCGCCTGGCCGAACTCACGGCTGCGCTGCATAAGAAGGCCGAGGCGCTTCAGTGGATCATGCGTGGGCGTGATCAAGGAGCGGAATTCTACAAGCACCGCCGGCGCGTGGAGCGCTTGATCCACTTGCTTGATGACACACTCGCTCTGCATCGCGCCTGGGGGGTCGCCCGGCTTTTGGATGCGCTGGGCCACAGAAGCGCCGAGATCATGATGATGGCCCTGGTCGGCAAGGAATTGGGCCACCTGAACGCGGATGATGAGCTCTTCCTGGGTACGGGCCTGGCACGCGCCGCGAGCAACTCGCAGGGATTGGTGGAGCACCACCTCAAGACCCTGGGGCCTGGTGGAGTTTTGGCCAAAGGCGGCTTTGTGCAGCCCTGCGGCGGTGATGATGTTTTGACGTCCGACGATCCCCGATCGATAGAAAAAACCGAGTTTGAGCTGACGGAAAAAAGCCTTGAGCTTTTGAATCTCGACAGAAAACTGGTCAAAAGAAGAAACGATGCACCGGTTGTTCGCGAGGCCAAGGTGCGCATGGATCAGTTGGCTCTTTCCGGGAAAGTGAGAAAGTCTTTGGCCATGGCCGGCGCCCAGGCCAAACACGCGGGGGTGCTTGTGAAGGAATGGGGGCTGGGCGATGTCATTGCGTACGGGCGGGCGGTGACCTTGATGTTCAGTGGTCCGCCGGGTGTTGGCAAGACGGCCTGCGCGGAGGCCATGGCCCATGAGCTCGGAAAACCAATCCTGGTCGCGGACTACGCCAGTATTCAAAACTGCTACGTCGGTGTGACCGAGAAGAACATTGTGCGTACTTTCCGGGAGGCACGGAAAGCGGGCGCCGTGCTTTTTTGGGACGAGGCGGACGCCATGTTTTTCGACAGGAACACGGCGAACAAGAGTTGGGAAGTGCGCGACGTGAACGTGCTGCTTCAAGAGCTGGAAAAGTACGAGGGTGTTTGCATTCTGGCCACCAACCGGAAGCTAAGCCTGGACCAGGCCCTTGAGCGACGGATTTCCCTCAAGGTGGAGTTCGAGCGACCGGATGGCGAGATGCGTCGTTTGATTTGGCAAAAGCTCATGCCGAAGAAAATGCCCACGGCCCAAGACGTGGACCTGGATCGCTTGAGCGAGGCGGATCTAACGGGTGGCGAGATCAAGAACGTGGTGCTTAATGCGGCCCGCATGGCCCTGGCTCGCGGGGCCGAGGGGCCGGTTCGAATGGGGGATTTTTTGGATGCACTTGAGCTGGAAAGCGGGGGGCGGTGGAGTCGGGATACGGATTGTTGTGTGGGGTTTAAGAGGGGGAATTAGGCGCGGGCGAACACGGGAGGTTTGTATGATCGATGAGCTGCTTTTCTATCAGCAACACGCCTGGCCCATAACCCGCGAGCTATCGCTGCCGCCCACCCAGGCTTCTTTTCACCCGAAGGATTTCGGCCTGCATCCTTGGCGCGACGCCCAGGGACTGAAGCACCGTCTTGAGCACCTTGACGTTTAGGTGGGGCAGGATGCGCAGGTAGGGGCTGCCGCCCAAGACCGAAGAGACGGGGGGCGGACCCTTCTTCATGGTTTTGGCCAGATTCAGCAGCTCTTCGAATTTGCGGACCTGCTCGTTTCGAATGAAGTCGATGATCTCGGCCCATTCATCCTCGCAAGCCCAGGGGACCGTGATTTTCGTTTTTCCGTCCAGCTCGACCCGCCCTGAATCCACCCGGGCTTGGCTATAGTTGTAGTCATTGGGGCAATTGTCCATGATGTTGGAGATGCCGTCTCCATCCAAGTCCCCATCGCAAGCGTCGCCCAGATCGTCCCCGTCCAGGTCCTCCTGCCCCGGGTTGTAATGCTCCGGACAGTTGTCCTCCGCCGGCGCGATGCAGTCCAGATCCTTGTTCTCGGCGGCCGTCAGCTTGGGGCATGCCTGACAAGCGTCCCCCTTGCCGTTGCCATTGGAATCTTTTTGATCCGGGTTCGCATCGAAATAGCAGTTGTCGCAAAGTAAGGTCAGCCCGTCATGATCGGGATCATGGATGTTGAGATTGGACTGGGACTGATAGCGATCATAAATGTCGGGACAGGGGTCGCAGACATCGCCCACCCAGTCCCGGTC
>JAUVAM010000412.1 GCA_030591745.1 Deltaproteobacteria bacterium | reverse complement strand
CCAACTTCCCGGGCAGGCGAAAGCAGCAGCACTTCTCAGGGATCTGGCCAAGGCGCGCTCCTTGCAGCAGCGCTTGGCCGATCTGCGTGCGCGGATCGGTTCGGCCAAGGGTGAGCAAAACAAACGCCAGCAATTGATCGAGTTGAGTCGCCAGGTCGACCAGGCCGCCCATCGGGCCCGGCAGGCCTTGAACAAGCTCAGGGCTTTGCAGGTGGCCAGTTTGCCGACCGGATTTGTCAAAGGCACCGACCTGCCCGCGGCTTATCTGCAGGCAGAGATGGCTGCTTTGGCTAAATTGGGTGGAGATCTGGTGAAGCAGGTGCTTCGTGTCCAGTCTCTTGAAAAAGACGACATTCGACACCGCAGTTGTGAATTGTCCACCAAGGTCAAAGGGTGGACCCGCCAGGCTGCCCTGGGGCGCATTGACGCAATCTTAGGGGAAAAGCAGGCCCTGGAACTTGAGGTGCAGAACTTGGCTTTGGGCCGCTATCCCTTGAGCTTGCTTCGCGAGCTTATCGAGGCGGGGCAATTGGATGCCGATTTGGAGTACTGGCCTTACGACGGAGAAGAGTGGCCGGATGAGTTTGAGTAAAATACAGCACCTGCTTATGGCTTTTGGGCTCTTGGCCATTTGTTTTTGCAGCCAGCCGGCTTTGGCGGCTGAGGCATCAGCCCAGCCCCGCTGTGCCCCGCAGCCAGGGGAGCCCGGCTGGCTTGAGTTCCAGTTGCAGCGAAAAGAAGGGTCCTTGGCGCAGCGGCGAGGCGAAGCCATCCGTTTGCTGAAGCAGTTTTTGGTCGAACACCCCAAGGCCTCCCAGCGAGCCGATGCCCTCTATCGGCTGGCCGAGCTGAGTTGGGAACAAGCCGAGGCCGACCTCTTAGTCGCCATGCGGGAATACGAACGCAAGCTCGAGGAGTTCAGGCTCGGTCAACTCAAAAAACGACCTCCCGAGCCGAGTATCCAGCTTGATGCCTCCATCCTTATTTATGAAGAAATGCTGGAGAAGCACCCGAACTTCGATCGAACCGACATGGTGTTGTATCTCTACGGCTTCGCTTTAAATGAGCAAGGCGACGAAGACACGGCCTTGGCCATCTATCGTTCTTTGCTCAAGCGCTTTCCGCACAGCACCTTCGCGGCGGACGCCAACCTGGCCATCGCCGAGTTTCATTTTTCAAAGGCTCAATACAAACCCGCGCTGAAGGCTTATGCCCGTGTTTTGGCCTTTCCCAAATCGGTGCTTTTGGATCTGGCGCTTTACAAAACAGCCTGGTGTCATTTCAAATTGGGCCGAGCCAAGGACGCCGCCAAATTTTTCAAACGGGTATTGGACCGCTCGCGTAAACAAAAAACAGAAGGCGACAAACGGGCTTCGCCCGGCGGCGATTTGGAACGGGAAGCCTTGGAAGATCTGGCTTTGACCTTCAGCGAATACGGCGGCGCCAAGGAAGCCTATCTTTTCATGAAGCAGGTGGGCGGTGAGCAGTACTCGATCCGGGTTTTGGAAAACCTGGGCGAGGTGTTTTTTCGCCAGGCCCGATACGACAAGGCCATCGACAGCTATCGCATGCTGGTTAAACGTTTTCCCTTGGCCAAGGAAAGCCCTGGGCACCAGCAACAAATCGCTTTGGCCTTTGAAAAAGAAGGAAAGCTGGAGGGGTCGATAAGGGAACGCAATCGGCTGGCGGACAGCTATGGTCCCGGGTCTTCCTGGGCCAAGCATCATGCGGCCAAGCCCGAGATCCAAAAGATGGGTTTGGGTCTCGCTGAAAACGCCTTGCGTTACGTCGCGATGGCCCGACACAAGCAAGCCCAGAAAGGCTCAAGCGACAAGGCCTACAAAAAGGCGGAGCAAGCCTATCGGAAATACTTGGAACGCTTCGGCAAAACCGACCAAGCACCCCAGATTCACTTTTATCTTGGCGAAGTCTTGTTCAAGCTCAAGCGATTCGACAAGGCGGCTGAGCATTACAGCAAGGCGGTTCACTCCGGCAAGAAACAAGCGCTGAAACAAGAAGCCGCATATGCCTCGATCTTGGCCTGGGACAAACAAAGAGACTTGCACCCCAAGAATGAAAAGCCCCCGGCCAAACCTCAGGACCTGAGTCCGGCCGAACAAGGATTTTTGCGCACGGTGGGTGACTTCACGAAGCTTGCGCCCGACGATCCCAAGTTGGCGCAGCTTCGCTTTGAAGTGGGTCGAATCCATCATCTCCGGGGACAATTCCCCAGGGCCGCCAAGCATCTTTTGGCTTTGGTTGCGGCCAAGCCCAAGGGGGACTTTTCAGAAGCGGCCGCGGACCTGGCTCTGGACTGCTATGCCAAGGCCGGCCTGTGGCCCGATGTAGAGCGCGAGGCTCGTCGTTTTGACAAGGAAGGATGGTATCGAGGCAAGGATTTAGGCGGTCTACTCAAGGACATCATGGCCGGGGCCATTTTCCAACATGCCGCGTCGAGGTCCAAAGCGGGCGAACACGGCAAGGCCGCGAAAGAGTATCTGCGCATGGCGCAGGAGTTTCCAAAAAACGAACGCGCTTCCAAGGCCCTGTACAACGCGGCGGTGGCTCAGGAAAAGGCGGGCGAGAAGGCCCGGGCGGTCAAGCTGTATCAACGAGTCATCGCCGAATACCCCACCCGCGCGGCGGATGCCTTGTTCGTCATCGCCGGTATTCATGAGCGACAATATGACTACCAGCAGGCCTCGGATAATTTTGCGAAATTCAGCAAGCAATTCGATTCGGACAAGCGAGCGCCGGACGCCTTGTTGCAAGCGGCTTTGCTTCTTGGCGCTCTCGGACAATTCGACCGGGAAGCCGCCCTTCTGCAGGACTTCACCAAGCGATTTGCATCCCAGAAAAAAGCCCCCGAGGCGCTTTTCCGCGCGGCCTTAGCCCAGGAAAAAGCCAAAAAATTCAAGAAAGCCGAGAAACTCTTTTTTAGCTACCAACGAAAACATGGCCTCAAGTTGGGGCATGCTCGAGAGGCCGGCCTCCATCTCGGACGCTGTCTTTTGGCACAGAAACGCACGCGCTCGGCAAAAAAGTGGTTTGAACGATGTGGCAAATTCAAAGCCAGGCGCTCGCCTGCCGGCTCGGAGCTTGCCGCCGCTGCTGAATGTCGCTTCCTCCTGGGTGAGTTGGTTTTTGGTGAATACGAAAAGATTGTTTTGCGACCGCCCATGCGCAGGCTGGCCAAATTGCTGAACCACAAGGCCACCATGCTGAAGAAGGCGGAGGCGCTGTTCGCCAAGGTGGTGGAGGCTGGGCATCCCGAATGGGCCTCGGCGGCTCTTTACCGCATCGGCGACATGTACTCCAAGTTCGCTCGCGCCATCTACGACGCACCTTTGCCCAAGGGTTTGAGCGAGCGTGAATTGGAGATCTACCGACAAGAATTGCAGACTCTGGCCTTCCCCATCGAAGACAAGGCGCTCAACGCTTTCGGCATCAGTCTGGGGGTTGCTCAAAAGCAACGTTACTTCAGCACCTGGAGCAACAAAACCTTGCAGATGTTACGCAAGCTGGATCCGGCTCAATACCCCAAGGAAGAAGAAATCCGTCCGGGTACGGGTTGGGCTGACTCCTTCACTCGCTTCCCCCTGGATCTTAAGCGCATCAAGGTACCCCCAAAACCCGCCAAGAAGAACAAAGGGGGCGCCTCATGAAGCGAATATCCTGGATGGCTTGTTTCATGATGCTCTTTTTGTCACTTGGCGCATGCACCACCACCAAGGCCCCGATTCGCAAGGGGCCTGATCCACTAATGCAGCGACGCAAGGCAGTCTTGGCCTACAACAGGGCAGTCAAGACCCTTGGGTCCAAACGGGCGAACTACCACAAAGCGGTTCAGGACTTGGAAAAGGCCCTGGAACTGGATCCCAAGTTTTATGAGGCTCACTACAATCTGGGGCTGCTCATGGCTCGGGGCAACGATCCCAAGCGCTCCGAGCAGGAATACAAAAAGGCCCTGAAGCTCAAACCAGGAGACCGCAAGGCCATCTTCAATCTGACCGAGCTCTTCGTATCACTGAAGCGCTATGATGCGGCGGTGGAGGTCTTGGAAGCCCTGGTTGAAGACAACCCGGGAGACCAAGAAGCCCGAAACAACCTGGCCGTCATCTACCGACTCAAAGGCGACCACAAAAAAGCCACCGAACAGGCTCGCTACGTACTCGACCGCAACCCCAAGCAAGTCATGGCCTACAACAACCTGGCCACCATCTTCAGCGAGCAAGGTCGTCACGAAATGGCCGAGGACTTGTTCCGCCGTGCCCTGGCTTTAGAGCCCGACAACCCCCGGGTGCTGAACAACCTGGGCCTGGCGCGCCTGAAGCAGGGCAAGGTCCAAGAAGGCCTGGAAATGTTCGAAAAGGCCATCAAGGCCAACCCCCGCCTGACCGAGGCCGGCCTGAACGCCGCGGTCGTCTTCATGGCCTCCGGCGCTTACAACCGCGCTCGTTTGGCCTATCGCAAGGTGGCCCGCTCCGTCCCCGGTTTCTTGCCCGCTTTGGTGGGTCAGGCTGTGGCGGAAAGAGCCATGGGACGCTT
>JAUVAM010000462.1 GCA_030591745.1 Deltaproteobacteria bacterium | reverse complement strand
GGCGATGCCTGGTAAGGTCAGGGTGGCCTGGAAGGCCGCCATGACCGCCAGAATGAACAAAGCGTTCAGCAGCAGGGCCAAATCGGCCACCACGCCGCTCAGACGGTAGTACATGACCATGAAGAGAATGACCAGGATCATGCCGATACCCAATGCGTAAGTGCCCTGACGACGGGCGTCTTCGCCCATGGTCGGACCCACCGTACGCTCTTCGAGGATGCGAACCGGAGCGGGCATGGCACCGGCCCTGAGCACCACGGCCAGATCCTGCGAATCGGCCAGGACTTCATTGTAGTTGCCGCCCGCACCCATGGTGATGCGGGCCCGGCCGCCGCCGATGCGGGTCTGGATGACCGGTGCCGAGCTGACTTCGCCTTCTAAGACGATGGCCATACGACGCTTGACGTTGGCGCCGGTGAGTTTTTCGAAGAGAATCGCACCGGTGCGATCAAAGTCCAAAGAGACTTCCGGCCGACCGGTTTCCGAGTCAGGCCGCACGGAGGCATCCGTGATGTAGTCACCGGTCATGGCGACAGTCGACTCGATATAATAGGTACGGTACTGCACGTCCAACTGCATCTCGCTGCGTCCGTAACCGATCTCGCGGCCTTCAGGCAGTTTGCCCTTGAGCAGACGCTTGAAGCGAGACAGGTCGGTGGAGGCCACGACAACAGGGGCGGCTTTCTCAACCGGTTCTTTTGCTTCGTCCGTTGCAACTTCCGTCTTTGCTTCGTCTGTCTTTGCTTCGTCCGTTGCAACTTCCGTCTTTGCTTCGTCCGTCTTGGCTTCGTCTGTCTTGGCTTCTTCTTTTACTGCAGGTTTGGCTTCTTCCTTTACTGCAGGTTTGGCTTCTTCCTTCACTGCAGGTTTGGCTTCTTCCTTCACTGCAGGTTTGGCTTCTTCTTTCGCTGCTGGCTTGGCTGCTGGCTTGGCTTCTTCTTTGGCCTTGTCTTCTTCACCCTCACCTGGCGGCGTGGCCGGCTTATCCAAATTCACCGGATTGGCGGCACTTGAAAGCAAAGGCGTCACCAGAGCCAGGATTTCGGCGCGCTCTTTCGCGCTGATGCCCTTTTTGGACTTTGCCGCCACCTGCTCTACAATCTCGGGGTCCACCTTGCGCTCCGAGAGGAAGGTCTCCATCTCGGCCACGTTGTTGAAAAAGTCAGCCAAACGATTCTTGCCTTCGGTACCCTTGCCACGGGAAACGAGGAAAGATTCGGTGATCGGCTCTTCGTCCGGCCCTTCATAGGTGTAGTACTCCATGCGCACGCCTTCAGGCAGCTTGCCCTTCAGGCTTGAGATGAAGTCGGACTTGTCGTCCACCATTTTGAACTCAAGCTGAGCCGTGCGGCCCAACAGCTTCTTGGCGCGCTCAGGCTCGAACATGCCGGGCAACTGCACCAGGATGCCGTTCTCGCCATGTGGGGCGATGGTGGGTTCGGCCACGCCGAACTCATCCACGCGGTTCCGCACGGTGACACGGGCCTGGTCGCGAGCGTTGCGTCTGAGCTCATCGACGTACTTGTTGTCGAAAGTCATGCGCAGCATGCCGGGCTTGGCATCTTCGATGTCGGTTTCCTTTAAATTATGGAAACCATCCAAGATACGCTTTTTCAAGCGCCTCATGTCATCGGGGTTCTTGAGCTCAAACTGGACATCCCAGGTATCGCTCACACGGAAAACCCGATTGTAGCCGATGCGCTTTTCCTTCATCGTATCCTTGAAATCGCGCACATACTGGTCGGCCTTGTCCTCCAGGGCCTTGTCCACTTCCACGCCCAAAACCAGATGGATGCCCCCCTGGAGATCCAGACCCAGGTTCAGCGTCTTGCTCGCGATATCGGTGTACCAGCCCGGCAGAGAGCTCGGGATAAAGGTAGGCAGCAGATACAAGACTGACACCACCACCAACATAAACACGAAGGAAATCTTCCAGTACCACGCCTTTTCCATGTGAATCGACCTCGCTCGTTACCGATGCAACTGCGTACTTATTTTTTGTCGCTGTCCGGCAACATGGCAGCTGCCGTCTCATCGCCGCCCTGGGGCTGCAAACCGGCAATCTGACCACGCAGGATGCGGATGTGAACGTTCTTGGCGATCTCGATGGTGGCCACCCCTTCAGTCAGGTTGACCACTTTACCGTAGATGCCAGCGTTGGTGATGATGGGATCACCCTTCTTCAAGGCCTCAAGCACGGCCTTGTGCTTTTTCTGCTGCTTTTGTTGGGGTCGGATGATCATGAAGTAAATGATGGCAAACATCAACAACAGAGGGACCATCATACCGCCCATCTGCTGACAGCCTTGAACCGGACTCTGGCCTCCGTCCGCGCCGCCGGATTCCTGGGCCACCAGGGCCTGTGTCAATTGCTCCAAGCGTAACTCCTTATGATCTTTGGACGGATTCGACTGCAATCCGCCCGGTTCCGACTTCTTAGCCCGTAGGGTCTACCAGAGCCGGGTTGGCAGATCAAACATTATTTTGATTTTTCAACCGCTTTGCCCCGCGGCAAGTCGGTCCAGCGTGTCTTTGGCCCAGGCCGCATAGTTGCCCGCTGAGATGGCCGCGCGTATTCGACGCATCAGTTCAGCGTAAAACGTAAGATTGTGCAAGGTATTCAAGCGCATGCCCAGAATTTCGTTCGCCTTGTAGAGATGTCGCAGGTAGGCCCTGGAAAACCGCCGACAGGCCTCACAATCGCATTCGGCTTCAACCGGTCGCAGATCATCCGTGTGAGCGGCATGTCGCAATTGCATGGGTCCGTCCCAGGTAAACAACTGCCCATTTCGAGCGTTGCGAGTGGGCACCACACAGTCGAACATATCGATGCCATGCCCGACAGCCCGAATGATGTCGGCAGGCAAACCCACGCCCATGAGATAGCGAGGTCGATCGACCGGCATGCGCGGAACAATGAAACCAACCATGTCGTCCATGGCCTCAGGCCCCTCCCCTACGCTCAAGCCCCCAATGGCCAGGCCTTCAAAAGCCATGGCCTGCAATTGCTCCAGATGGGCCGCACGCATATCGTGGTCTAACCCTCCCTGCACGATGCCGAAAAGGGCGCCTGCATGAGGCCCGCGAGCCGCCAGGCAGCGCTCGGCCCAACGGGTGGTGCGAGCCACCGAATCCTCCATATAACGGGGCTTGGCATCATGCGGCGGGCATTCGTCCAAGACCATCATGATGTCCGAGCCCAGGTCTTGTTGAATATGGATGGCCCGCTCGGGCGTGAGCTCGTGCTTGCTCCCATCAATGTGGCTCAGAAACGTAACGCCCTCTTCGCTGATGCGCCGCCGATGGGCCAGGCTGAAAACTTGGTATCCCCCCGAATCGGTCAGGATGGACGCAGGCCAATCCATGAAGCCGTGCAAGCCGCCGTGCCGGCGGATATTGGCCTCCCCCGGCCTGAGCATCAGATGATAGGTGTTGCCCAGAATAATCTTGTAGCCCAGGGCCGCCACTTCTTTGGTGTCCATGGCTTTGACCGTGCCCAAGGTGCCCACCGGCATGAATATGGGCGTGGACAAACTCGACCGGCGAGTCTGTAAAAGGCCGCTTCTGGCCTGGCTTTGGGGATCGCGGTGATGAACTTGAAAACGCAAACGTGGGAGCATGATCTTCTCTTTTTCTGAAGCTGTTTCAAAGCAACAACATGGCGTCGCCATAGGAGAAAAAGCGGTAACGGCTCACAACAGCCTCTTCGTAGGCCTTGAGTACCCGCTCGCGACCTGCCAAGGCACTGACCAGCATAATCAAAGTGGACCGAGGCAGGTGGAAATTCGTCAACATGCCGTCTATGGCCCGGAAGTGGTGCCCTGGCCGGATGAAAATCTCAGTCAAGTCTTCTCCCGGCTGAAGGCCCTCCTCCTGCCAGGCGGCCTCCAGACAACGCACCACCGTAGTGCCCACAGCGATCACTCGCCCCCCCTCTTGCCTGCATCGGGTCATGGCCTCGATGGCTTCAGGCTCGATGCGATAGCGCTCTGCGTGCATCTGGTGATCGTCTAAGTTCTCCTTGCGCACGGGCAAGAAAGTACCTGGTCCTACGTGCAAGGTCACCCGCGTGTTGCGGATGCCCTTGGCCAAGAGGCTGTCTAATAGCTCCCCTGTAAAATGCAAACCTGCGGTCGGTGCGGCCACGGCCCCCGGCTTGTCGGCGAAGACTGTCTGGTAACGTTTCCGGTCAAGCGCGTCTAAGGGATCGCCGGTCTTCTCCCGAT